>NZ_JBIRJC010000011.1:97040-262060 GCF_044329365.1 Kitasatospora sp. NPDC017646
GCGCGGGGCCCCCCCGGGGGGGGGCCGCCCCCCCCCCCCCCCGGCGCCCCCCCCCCCCGCGGGGGGGGGGCCCCCCCCCCCCCCCCCCCCCCCCCCCCCCCACCGCCCTTCGGCGTCATCGCCCGGGCACGCGCACGAACCGGCTTGGGCTCGGAAGCCCTGCCGGACCTGTGAGCCCGCCGCGCCGGGGCTCAGTTGAAATAGATCCCGCGGAACTCGCCGGAGAAGCCGAGCGCGACCATCGCGTCGCCGGCGTCCTGCCACGACCGTTCCGGGTAGGCGAAGTTCTCCTCGAAGAACTCCACATCCACCTCCCGCTCGCGCCACTCATGGCCGCATCGGCACCGCACGAACACCATGCTGCGGGTCTCCAGCAGCAGCCAGTCGCGGCGGGCCTTGCACTCGGGGCAGGTGATCACGAAGCCACGGGCGTTCAGCTCGTCGAGGTACGGGACCGCCCGGATCACAGCGCCGCCGGGTGCCGGCTCGGGGACCATCACCGGATAGTCGGGGATGTGCAGTTCGACATCCGCCAGCGGGGGCAGGTCGGCCGGGTCGTTAGAGTTGAGGTCGCGTCTCGGCGAGTCGGTCAAGTGGGAGCCCTTTCGTCACGGAGAGGGTCCGTAGAACCGCTGCCAGATCACTTTTATTCCCGTTCTCTGGGAAAGTGACCCAACCGTGACCATCCGTGCGCGTGGGCTCTCGGCGCGCACGGGGTCAGCTTGGCGGTTCGACGACGGTGTCGAGAAGGCCCGCGGCGTGGGCAAGGTGCTCGTAGACCTCGGCGGAGTCGGTCCCGGTGACGACAAGGTGGGCAAGTCGTGCGGTGGCGGGGTCTCCCTCGGGGGGAAGAAGGACCGCGTCCCCAGGCTTGTGCTCCCAGCCCAGGCGCTCCAGCCAGTGGGGCTGGCCGAGTGCAGGGCGGGCTTGGGCACGGTGGACCGTGCCGGAGGTAGCCGGGCTGACGAAGCGGATGCCGGCCGCGCGCTGGCGGGTCGGAGTGAGTTCGGGCTCGCGGCCGAGGGCGATGTCGGCTGCTGCCGCGGCCAGGTCGATGCCGGTGGCGAGGTGGACCAGCTGGTCGATGGCGTCCCCGGCAATGCGGGCGTTGACCTCGATCAGGCGGGGGCCGGTGGCCGTGAGCCGCATTTCGACGTGGGAGATGCCCGCGTTGACACCGAGCGCGTCCAGGGCGGCCTCGGCGACCGGACCGGCCTCGCGCAGCAGCGGGTCGCCGGCTTCGACGACGTGGTCGAGCACCTGGAACAGCGGCTCGCCGCGCAGCTGGGTGCGGGTGACGGCCACGGCGGTGGTGATGCCGTGGGAGGTGACGCACTCCACCGAGATCTCGGGGCCGTCGAGGTACTCCTCCACGAGGACTCCGGAGCCGTCCTCGCCCTGACCGATGGTGCGCGCGGAGGCGTAGGCGTAGGCGGCGGGGAGGTCCGTGGGTGCCAGGACCTTGATCACGCCTATGGAGCCGGCGTGGGCGGAGGGCTTGAGGACGAGGGGGTACCCGATCCGGCGGGCGGCAGTGGCCGCGGTTTTGGGCGAGGTGACCCGGATCGACTGGGCGGAAGGGACTCCTTCGGCTGCCCATACAGCCCGGGATGCGGCCTTGTTGCGGCAGGCCGCGGCGGTGGCGGAGGACTGGCCGGGCAGGGCGAGGTCGGCGACGAGGTGGGCCGCGGGCAGCAGTGCGTACTCGTCCCAGGTGAGCACGCCCGCGATGGTGTGGCGTTCGGCCAGGCGGGCGGCGGCGGCGCGCACGGCCACGAGGTCGCGGGTGTCGGCGATCTCGTGGTCGAGCAGGTACGGGCGCTGCCAGGTCGGTTCGTCGGGAGTCAGCAGGGCGAGCGGGTGACGGGAGGCGATGGAGGCCAGGGTGTTCTCGCGATACGGCTGGCAGCCCGAGCCGATGACCAGGAGCACCGCGCTCGGCTCGGGCGAATCGGAGGTGGTCGGGTGGACGGCAGACGTCATGCAGGTCCTTCGGGCGTGTTGGTCGGGTGAGTCGTCGGGGCGGCCGGGAACGCAAATTCAGGCAGCCGGGGTTGGCTCGTCAGCTGCGCCGACCGCTCGGGAGGGTCGCGGCGGCGTGGACCTGTGTGATCGGCCTCGGGCTTGGTTCACCCGCTTGGGCCGTAGACGGCGTCGACCCAAGCGCGGCGTCGGCGCCGCTCTCGGTGATCAGGACGGTGACCAGATCGGTTCGCACGGAGGTCTCCTGCTGCTGCGTCGGACGTTGGCGCGCCCGCCGGCGCAGCGTCGATCGCGTCCGTCGGCGGGCGGGTCACCAGCTTCAGCGCTGATCGGCCGAACGCATTCGGCCGATCTTGTGCTAGGGGGCGGCGAGGGGCCCTTGATCCCAGTCCGAGGCTCATCGGATGCGTCGGGAAAAACATGCGCAGTCGGCTAGTTGGGCGGACATCATGGTCGTCATGACTTCTCGCGCTGCCACGCCTGGATGGATCGTCATTGACGTGCCGCCGCCGCTCACTGCGGGTGTCACTGACCTGCTTGACTCGGCAGAACTCCAGCACCGCCGTGACGGGAACCTGCTGAAGATTCGGACCAGGGAGTCCTACAGCCAGGCGCAGCCGCACCTTCTGGTCACTCGCAGCGTCCCCCACACCGAGGCCGGGTTCCGGCAGCTGAGCACGCTTCCCGATCGGGGAACCGGCCTCAACCCGCAGGACTACGACCCCTTCCTGGCCAAGCTGCGCGCGGACGACACGCTTCCGGCCCGGGTGGCCGAGTTCCAACTCACCTTCCAGGCTTCCAGCCTGCCGGTGCTGCCGGACCGCCTTCGGGGCTTCTTCGCCGAGCGGGCTCTGCCGGCGCTCCCCGACTCGGAGTTCATGGTGGTCGACATGGCCAGCGCGCTGAGCCAGCGCTACACGCTGGTCCGGCTCCTCCACCACGCGCGCATCCATCCGCAGGTGGCCACGGCCGATCCGACCAAGCGTCCGGGGGCCGGTCTGGCCATGGGCGTGATCCACGGGCTGCAGCCGTTTCTCTCCCCGGCGCTGGCCGTCGCCTCCCCGTACCTGTTCGGGATCACCGCGGCGCGCGACCACGCAGTGGGTGTGTGGCTGTTCGGGGCGCCCTGCCCAGGGGCGGAGTGGCCGAGCAACCAGCTCGTCGACGCGCTGTCCTACGGCGACGACCGGATGACCGGCCCGCGGCAGCGGCTGGGGCGGCAGCAGCCCACGGCGTCGGCCGCGCAGTTCCGGTCGTTCGTCAGCTGGTGGATCGAGGCGGTGAACAGGCTGCTGACCGTCGTGACCGACCCGAGCCGATTCCCTCTGCCGCAGAGCACAGGCCCCTACGACCCTGCCCGGCACTGGCAGTACCTGGCCAGCGTGGAACGACTCTTCCGCGACGTGGGGGAGGTCATGCTCCTGACCGAGCAGCACGAGACGGCCCAACTGCGTGCGGCCTACGACGCCCTGGACACGCTGGAGGGCATGGGGATCGGCTCGTTCGATGAGGCCCTCAAGCCGAGCCAGGCCCAGAAGCTCCTCGGCGACCTCGCACAGACTCTGCCCGCTGACGTGGCTGCCGTTCTTCTGCCGGCGTGCCGACTCGGCGTCGAGGCGCTCGGGCGCGTAAAGGACGAGTTCGTGCCAAGCCAGTACCTCGGTCCCAACGGCCTGGTCGGCATTCCTACGAAGAAGGGCGGCACCATCGACCGCAGCTGGGACACCGCAACCAGCCGGTACCTGCGGGTCGACCGGAACAGCGCCCACTCGTACCTGAAGCTCGATGCCGAGGAGAAGGCCACGCTGTTCTCCCACACCGGTCGGCTCCCTCGGGGCCTGGCCAACATCGCGTTGCTCCAGCTGGCCGCGCTGTTGGCCAACCCGCAGACGCTCACGCGGAAGATCCCCCGCGTCGGCGAGTAGCCACGTCACCGGATCGAAGCGGCTGGACCCGGCGGGCCGGACTCAGCAGAGCAGGCGAAGGCCAGCGGGGTGGCACAGGTACCACCCGCTAAGCAGGAGGCCGTCTTCGTCCTGCCAGCTGACCTGCGCCGACCAGCGCAGGCTGCCCAGTCGCAGCCGCCAGTGTTCGATCCGGGCGGGGTGCCACTGTCCACCGACGCGGATCTGGGCCCGCGCCCAGCAGGCTTCCGCTGGCCAGGTCCGGCCAGGACCGGTCAGCAACGCTACCGGTGCTGGCATCGCGTCTCCATCGTCGATTCCGAGGGCACGGCGGCCAGATCGGGTGCGCGGGAGGGTGGTGCTCATAGCATCATCGTACGCCTGTTCGATTTCCCGTTTCTGCTCCTCTTCTGCGCTCCGGCCCGGTGCCGGAAACACCGAGGACGCCAGCCCGGCCGGGCTGGCGTCCTCGGTGCTGCTTCTCAGGGCTCGCCTACGGTAACCCTTGACGCGGGTCGTAGCCCTTCCCCTATTACCGGCCCGGACGGCGGTGGGGGGCCTTCGGCGCACTGCCGGGCCGGTCGGCGCGGACGCCCGGTCCCGGGCGCGGAGGCGTCGTCCTGCTGGCCGGGCTGGCGGGCAGGTCGGCCAGCCTCCGCACCCGCCAGACCATGACGGCGGTGACGGAGTCGGCAGTGCCGAGCTCACGCCAGCTCCGGGCTTCCTCAAGGAGGGCTGCTGGGTCGTGGCCGGCCGCTTCGGCTTCGGCGAGGGTTGCCGCGAGGGCATTCCGGCCTTCCTCCTCCCTGGTGTCCTCGTCGACCCCGGCCAGCTGCTCTCGGATCACGGCCGTCTGCCGCTCGCGGACGGCGGGAGGCAGGGCCTTGCCCTGGCCTGCCATCGCCGCCATCGGGCGGGCGGCGACGGTCGCGTACGCCGTCCGCAGCTGGAGCGCGGCGGCGTTCGCGGCGGCGGCCTGCTGGGCGTGGCCGCGCGAGGAGTGCCACCTCGCGGCGGCGATGGCCAGCAGGACAAGGGCGGAGAGCAGCATCGCGGTGACGCCGCCGTCCTCGCCCCTGTTGGTGGTGTAGCCGTTGGAGAGCATCTGCCGGGCCGCGTACCGCAGCGCCCGGTTGTCGGCCCGCTCGGCCCGGACGTGCGAGCGGGAGGCCCGCTCAAAGGCCCTTGCCGCTGCGAGAAGTTGGGCCCGGGTGTCCGCCGGTGCGCGGACGGCGATCACGTCGATGATCTCGATCGCTCCGGCCAGCTGCGCGGAGGCCGCTTCGTCGTCGCTCTCGTCGATGGCCCGGGTGGCGTCGTCCACTGCTGCGGCGGCGCCCCGGCGCGCCTGGGCTGCTCGTGAGCCGGGTGTGCGCTTCTTCCCGGCGGCCTGGTCGCCGAGGTCGGCGTCGCCGGCGCCGTAGCCGAGCGGTACTGCGGTCAGTCGTTTGCGGATCCGCGGCAGGGAGAGGTCCGGGGCCAGTGACGAGCCGCCGTAGTAGACCGGCTCGCCGGCGGCGTTGCGGTCGTCAGGGTGGGCGACGGAGTAGCCGAACGCGGCGCCCGACGGCCCGACCTTGCGGTTCACCAGCAGGCCGGCGGACGTGAGCCTGGCGAAAAACTCGGCCTCGGATGCGGCGCCCGCGACGGCCTGGCGGACCTGGTCGCGCAGCTGGAGGCGCACGGGCTCGGGCCGGCCGAGCCGCTCGGCCTTGTGGGCCTCCGCGCTGGTGGGGCGCTTGGCCGCCGTCTTGTCGCCGGGGTTGAGCTGCTTGAGGCCGAAGTCCTTCTCGATCCGGCGGCATTCGTCCTGCGCGCGCTGGGCGTCACCATGGAGACGGGCTCCGCGCAGATCGCCGCGCACCGTGGTGGCCATGATGTGGATGTGGCGGGGGTCGTGGCGAACGGCGATCCACCGGCAGCCGTCCGGGTCGCCTGGCTCGGCGATGCCGGCGGCAGCGACGACGCGGCGGGCGACTTCGGCCCACTCCTCGTCGGTGAGGATCCGGTCGCCGGGGTCGGCGCTGACCGGGCAGTGCCACACGTGCTTCTTCGGTCGCCGACTGCCGAGTTGGTTCACCCGAAGGTCCAGGACCTGTTCGAGCTGCTTGAGATTGGCCGAGGGGTCGCGGCCGGGGTCGGGGGCGAACCCGTCCCAGGACGCGACGATGTGGGGGTCGAAGTGCTCGTCGTGCTTGCCCGGCCCGTAGAGGTAGGCGAGCAGCCCGTACGTCTTCGAGCCGCGGCTGATGTCAGGAACCAACCGGCCCGCCCGCCACGAGCTTGGCTGCTGCACTGTCGACGACCGTGATCGCGGCGCGGACCACGCCGAGGGTGGAGGCCAGCTCGGCCAGCTGGACGTAGCCGGCTGCGTTGAGGCCGAACGTCAGCTGGTTCAGGTTGTTGCCGACACGGGCGAGCTGGGCGCGGGCGGCGGCAAGTTCGTCAACGGCGTGGTCGAGGCGGTCTTGCGGGTCTCGGGCAGAGCTGTGGCCGCGGGCGGCGGCGAGGGTGCTGGTGGCGACGAAGCGGGCGACGGTCTGCTCGCGCGTGCTGGCGGCTGCGGCGATTTCGTCGCGTTCGGCTTCGTTGAAGCGGACGACGATGCGGTGGGCGCGCTGCTGGTCGTCGCGGTGGCGGCGGCGTGGGCGGCGTGCTGGCGTCAACTGGGCTTCTGCTTCTTCGGGTTGTTCGGTGGTCGTGGTTTCTCCTTTCCTCTGTTCCCGGAGCGCCCTCGCTCCGGATCCTGGGGAGGAGTCGGGCGCCCTCGCTCGGCTTCTCCCCAGGTCCCTCGCCCCCTCGGGGCGAGGGCAAGTGCCTGGGGCGGCCCGTAGGGCTGCCCCAGGCGATAGCTTGCTGCGCCGACGGGCCCAGTCGTGAACGATCCGCGCGGCATCAAGTCCGTTACATGGAAAGGGATTTCACGCTGCCGCTTCGAGTTCGGCGCGAGTATCGACGAGCACGTCGAGGGCGTACTCGATGGCTTCCAGCGGCGATTCCAGGACGAACTTCGGCCCTCGGGACGAGCGGCGGACGATCCAGCTGCCGTCACCCGCGCCTTCGGCGGAGTACAGGAGGCGCTGGTCGCGAAGCAGGCCCATCAGTGCGTCGGTGAGGGCGGTGTCGGAGCGGTTCGTGGCGGTCACGTGGCAGTCCTTCGGTGGGGTGTCGGCCGGGTCGGTGTGAGGCGGGGACGGTCAGCGGCGGGCAGGCGGCGGCTTCCCCGCGTCGATCTCCCTGAGCTCCCTCAACAGTTGGCCGAGGGCGACGTTGTTGATCGGGATGTTCTGGGCCCTGAAGTTGGCGCGCAGGGCGTCCCGGTTCAGCCGTCCCTCGGCCTCGGCGGCAGCCTTGCGGGCAATGGGGACCAGCTCTTGCAGCTCGGTGCTGCTCAGCTGCCGGCGGCGGTCAGCGGCCGGGGACGGGCGCTGGTCCGGGACGGAGGCCGGGTCCGGGGCCTGCGCCCGGGCGGGGACCGGGGCCGCGACGACCGCCGGGGTCCTGGCGGGACTGGCGGCCTCCGGACGGGGACCGTCCCCGGACCGTCCGGCGGGGGCGGTCCCCGGCTTCGTCTCGGGACCGGCGGGGACCGCTCGTCCCGCACTCTGTGCGGCAGTGCCCGCTGAGTCCCCCGTCCCGGGGACGACGGGACCGCTGGCGCCCCCGGGACGGGGGCCCGGCTCTGCCCCGGTCGGTCCCGAATCGCGCCCGGAACCCGTGTCGGGCGGTGGTTCCGCAGGCCCTCGGTTCGGAGCCGACGGGGTGGGGACCGAGGTGGGGGCTTCGGTCCCGGACAGCACGGTCCCCGGAGCCGTGCCGGCTGAGGGGGCCGGGACGGTCGGGACGGCCTGCGGTATCGATTCCCGTCCCGTCCCGGCGCCGGGTGTCACTTCGGCGGGGACGGGGACGGTCCCCTGCTGAGGGGCGCTCCCGGGATCGGTCACGGAGGGGACCGGAGGGACGGGGACGGCCTCCAGCACGGCGGACTCGGCCGGCACGACCGGTGCGGCGGTCGGGACCGCGGTGATCTCCCGGTCCCGGCCTCGCTCCTCGATCCGCCGCGGTTCGGCACCGGGGACGGCATCGTGGTCCCGGGGACGACCCCACCAGCGGGTGAAGCGGGACGACTGCGACTCCGGGGCTGCCGCCGGTTCCTGGCCGCCTCGTCCCGGGGCGTGCCGCGACATGACGATGTAGAGGTGGGTGGCACCGCCGAGGACCAGCGGGGCGATGGTGCTGAGGGCTCCGACCGCGGTGTTGGTCAGGTGGAGGCCCGGGCCCTGCGCCGTCGCCATGTTGAGGCGGACGGCGTGGGTCCAGTTGGCCCAGACACTGGTGGCCGTGGAGGCGCCGAAGACCCCCCAGGTGTAGGCACGGGCCCGCAGCGGCGCCTCCTTCAGCACGACCAGCGCCCGCACCCCGTAGGCGATGAAGCCGTCGATCGCGACGGGGAAGAGATAGGACAGCTCCGGACGGACGTGCATGGCGACGGCCATCTGCTGCAGCGCGTCGTAGCTCAGGGCTCCGCCTACCGCGCCCATGACGCCGATCGCCGCCTTGTCCCACCGGGACATCCCCGCCGGCGTTCCGCCAGCCTCGCTCATGCCGCCACCGCCACGGGCTCGGGTGTGAACTCGGCGGCGATCCGTTGCTCCCGCAGGACGGCCAGCGGCTGCTCGTCCAAGGTCTTGCGGGCTTCCCGAAGGAGGTAGAGGGCGTACTTGCGGTCGGCGCCCAGGACCGGTGCCCAAACGTTCAGGTCGAGGTCGAGGAGGGCCGCGACGATCGTCACGGAGGCGCGCTCCAGCCTGGACAGGTGGCCTGGGCGCCCGTTGAGGGCGTTCAGGACTCGCTCTTCCTCCCACCGGTGGGCGCTGTTACGGCGGTGCAGAGTCTTGCGCTCGCCCTCGGTCAGCCCGCCGCGGATGCCCCAGCGGTCGGTCATTTCCATGGCCTCGGTGCGGCACTCCTCCTTCACGGGGCAGGAGCCACAGATCCTCTTGGCCTCCCGGGTCTCCTCGACCTGGCTGGGCAGCGGGTAGAAGTGGTCAGGGTTGGGATTGCTCGCGCAGGCGGCGCGCCGCACCCAGGTGTTGTCGCGTCGGCGGCTGGCGATCGAGGTGATGGTGCTGGACACGGGGTGGTTCTCCGGTTGGGGTCCGCTGCCGGGGGCGCGGAGGTGCGGGGTACGGGCGGCGGCGCGGCCGGGGCCGGGGTGGGTTGGTCGCGCTGGTGCCGCCGTTCGGTGGCTAGCGGGGTAGCGGGCCGGAGAGAAGGGGGGCCGTCTCTCTGGCCAGTGTTCTGATCCGCCGGTCGACGGCCGGGCTCGTCCTCGAATCGGCCGGCGCGCTCGGGCGGCTGGCCTGCAGCTGCGCGAGAGCGCGCAGGTATCCGGGCGAGGCGTCGTCTCGGGTCTTGATCTTGGGGGCCTGGGCGACGCCTTCGCCGTACCTGACCGGCCGACGGGATTCCTCGTCAGGCCGGGTGCCATACGAGCTCAGCACTCGGATGCTGCGCAGGATCGTTTCTCCCTGCGCCTGGTTGATCTTCGCGACGAGTACTGGGGCGAGGGCCCGCACATGGGTTGCGTAGGCGGGGGATTTGGCGCGGACCTCCAGCTGGCCCGCCTGGTGGTCGAAGCTGACGGCGGTGACGTGGGCGGCGAGGTCACCGATGGCTGCTGGCCAGAGGTCGAGCAGTTCGCCCCCGGCCAGCGGCTCCTGCCAGGCGTGCTGGGCCATCAGGTCGGACAGGGCCGTTCCCAGCCCCACGGGGTCGAGCCCGCCACGCCGCAGCCCGGCAGCGCGCCCGATGGTCGGAGCCTTGACCGCTCCGGCGGGGCGCTTGCTCGCGTCGGCGCGGGCCCGGCGCAGGGCGAGGCGGGCGAGGTCGATGCCGGTGTTCTCGTTGTGGTTCATCACGCGGTTCCTGCTCTCAGGTGGCTGCTGGTGGTGCGGAGGCGCAGGACGCGCTCGACGAGGTCGCGCCCGTAGATCTGCTCGGCCTGGTCCCGGCCGGCCAGGGCCAGGGCGGAGGCGACGAGTTCGGGTCTTCCGGTGAGGTACTGGCGCCACGCGGTGGTCCGGACCTCGCGGTGCTCTTCGCTGGTGGGTTGCTCGTCGAGGGCCACCAGCGGCTGTCGGCGGGTCGCTCTCGTCCAGGCGTCCCGGAACAGGCGCTGGACCGCGGTGCTGCGCGGGGCCTGCCAGGTGCCCTGCCATTCGGCGTGGCGTTCCTTGGCCGCCTGCGGGCTGTCGCGCCACCAGGCGACGATCGCGCCGCGCTTGGCCGGGGTGTCGTAGAGCAGTTCGGCTCCGGCGAGGCGGGCGGTAAGGAAGCCGACCGGGCGGTGGACTCGGCGGGCGGGCGCCCGCTGGGCCAGGACGGCGATGACCTCGTGGGCGGTCCACCCGGCGTCCGCGAGGTGGCGAACGGCCCAGGCGATCCGGGCAACAGGGCTACTGCTGAGCCACGGGACCTGCCGGACGAGTTCGAGGGCCAGCTGGTGGCGCCGTCCGACCGCGTTCAGCTTCCGACGGGTCCGCCTCCCCGGTCGATCCTGCTGGTCTTTCCCGTTCCCGAGGTCGCCCTCAAAGGGATTGTTGGTAGGTGCTGCAGGAGAAGACGTAACAGAACCTGCCCCTATTGGGGTGCAACGGGACTTCTTCCGAGGGGAGTTGATGCCAGCCTTCCTGGTGTTTCGCTTGGCCCGGCGCACGGTTCTCGCAGCCTTCTTGCCGAGCTGGGCGAGGGCGAGCCGGCTCTCGTCGGAGGCGACGCCGACGACGGTGCGGATGAACGTCTGGGACGCGGTGGTCCGCAATCCGATGGCCTCGTCGAACAGCACGGGGATGGTGCGGACGAACTCGCTTGCCCTGGCGGCGGCCTGGCGTATCCGGGTGCCCTTGGCGGTGTAGGTGAGCAGTCCGGATTCCCGGAGGATCGACAGGTGGTACTGCACGGTGCGCTCGGACACCTGGAGCATCCGGACGAGGTAGCCGACGCCCGGCCTGCACGGGGTGAGCTGGGCAAGCAGTTCGGCGATGCGGATCGTGGTGCCGCCGAAGCGGGGACCGTGGCGGCGGTTTGGGCAGTGGGCCTGGCTGTCGCGTACCCAGTGGACGGCCTGCAGCCAGGTGTACGGGTCCGGCGCGATGCGTCCGGAGGTGGTCGATATCCACTGAGCGGGGTCGGGCGCGAGCAGGCCGGAGCCGCCCGCCGCCTGCGCCTCGTCGCCGTGGACGGGCAGGGTGGAGCTGGGCACGGAAGTCCTGGTTTCACTGGGCACGGCGGCCTGGCGCCACGAGCTGTCGCAGTTCGGGGCACGGCGTCGGCGGATTCGGACGGCGGTACGCGCTGGGCGCGTTCATCGCGAGGGGCAGCCGCCTCGTGCGGGTCGAGGCAGGACGGACCGCCGGTGCCCGCCGGGGTCGGCGGGACCGGGGTGGTCAGGCTGCTGGGCGGCGCCCTGGGTCAGGCCGCCATGGTGGCGGGTTCCGCCGCGGCCACCGCGGTCAGCCGTCCGGTAGCGAGGTCCAGCTCGTGGGCGAGGTACGGGTCGAGACCGGGGAAATGCTGGACGATCCAGCGGGCCACCAGCTGCCGGTCGACGAGCGGCTGGCGCACGTGCTGGCGCTGGGCGTCGAAGGCGCTGGCCGTGCGCGGGAACTTGCCGGCTCGGCGGTCCAGCCGGACCATCGCGGCGTCCGGCGCGAGGAGGCCGGCGAGGGCCTCGACGAAGGAGGCCGGGGCGGTGGCGATCTCGGTGCTGTCGGGCCTGGTCGGCGACGCGGCTGTACGCGAGAAGGAGGACATGCGAGACTCCTCGGCAGGTGGAGCAGGTCGGCCGCGTGGTGGAACAGGTAGGCCGGCTGCTTCGGACGTGATTGAACGTCCTCGTTGTCGAGGAGCCCGGGAGCGCCAACTCCCGGGCCCTTGGCGAGAACGGCCGAGGTGACCCGTCCAGCGGGTCAGTGGGTCGGCCAACGCCCTTCGAGAGCGCGCAGGGCGGCACCCCCGAAGAGAGCGGACACTTTATTGCCCCTTCGGCGTGATCAACGTACACCAAAATGGCCCGACCGTGGGCAATAGATTGACCCCTAAGATGTGCGCTCAAGCACGATCAGGCACTAAAGTGTCCCCGTGGGACGATCTGACACGGGAGGAGCGACGATGGCCGAGCACATCGACGCCGACACGGGGGCTGTGCGCATCGCAGAACGGCTGGGCTATCTGTTCGAGCACCGGCACCCCGAGGAACGGGGCCCGTACACGATCGCCGAGGTCGCAGCCGGCACCGGCATCAGCGAGTCCTCGATCAAGCAGCTGCGGGGCCGTGGCAGGGCGAACCCGACGATCAACACCCTCACTGCGATCTCCACGTTCTTCGACGCGCCCCCGACGATCTGGGTCGTGTCCGACGAAGAAGTGGAGGCGGTGCTCGCCAAGCGTGACCTGACGTCTGCCATGCGGGACTCCGGCGTCCAGTCGATCGCGCTGCGCAGCCAGGGACTCAGCCCGAAGAATCTGTCGCGCATCACGGAGATGATCGACATGGCGAGAGAGTCCCAGGGGCTACCCCCGATCCCCCCCGCCTGACACCCCGGGCGAGAGGAACGGGTGGCGCTCTTTTCTCGACCCTGTCTACGCGCATAGATATCTGGCGAGCTCCCTCACCCTCCCGCTGGCCCGGCATCGACCGGGGCGGAGGCGAGAGACGCGGGCACGCAAGGTCAAGCGCAGGCCGACCTGAGCCCGCCGCCCGGACGACCACGGCCCGGCATGCGGGGCCCGATTCCGAGCGGCGCGGTGATCACCCGCCGAAGGCAGCACCGGCGGACTCGGCCAAGGCCACCCGGGAAACCTGGGCCGAGTCCGCCGCAAGGGGTTCAGACGCCGTGGAAGCTCACAATGAACCGCAGCGTGGTGTTGCGCAGCGGGGCCAGGGCCATGATCCGGCAAGGCACCTTGTCGTCACCGCCATGGGGCATGCGCATGTACCTCACGTCGCCGTCCGGGTGGACGTAGTAGTCGTGGCGGTCCCAGATTTCCTGCGCCTCGGGGCAGCCTTCCATGATGTCCTGCACGAGCTGCTTCAGCTGGACGTGGTCAGGATGCTGCGCCGCCGCGGTCCTAATCTGTGCCAAGAACGGGACGGCCCAATCCTCCTCCCAGTTGACCAGCTGCTCGCGCGCCTCCGGATAGAGGAAGCTCCACCTCATGATGTTGCCGGAGTAGACCCACGGATACATCACCCTGTCCGGCGAGTTGTGCGCGACGACGTTCCAGGCAAGGTCCGAGATATAGGCCGGGCTCGGCAGCATTTTCGCGAGCAGGCGCTGCATGTCGCCGTCCATCGCCGCCATGGCGTCCGGCTCTGCACCGCGCTCGGTGGGTCCGCGCCCGATCGCCCGGTGGAAAAGCGCGAGCTTTTCGGCGTCGTTCAAACGCAGCGTATAGGCGAGTCGATCCAGGAAATCCTCGGAGAAGCTGGCTTCCTCGCCGTTTTCGAGTTTGCTGTACCAGCGGGTGCTGACGCCGACATAGCGAGCCATCTCGCTTTTCGAGACTTCGGCAGTTCGACGAGCAGAGCCAGTCGTCTTCACCAGACCCGGAAGGGCATTGGGGTCCAGGCGCCGGCGCCAGCGTTCCACCATGCCTGCCAGAGTCTCATCACGGGCTATCAGGCGTTCGTGGTCGGTCTTCATGAACGTCGATTCTAGGCAGCGACCGAGAGGCAGGCATGCCGGAGGAGCCTGTGGGGAACACCACACCAACAGCAAAGTCGAATCAACGTAACGAAACGATTTCGATGCTTGTTTTCGGATGATGAACCGTCAGCTGGAAATGATCATTCGGGCTGATTCTCATGGGGCGTCAGATCCCAGTACCGACGGCCCCTGGGGCCAAACGATTACCTTCCGTGACCCCAATCAGGCGATAACGCAGCGGAGTCGATGCGTGTAGCACGAACTACCAGTTCCGGAACTGGCACTTCCGGAAGTGCTTGTTCCGGAACTGAAAGTTCCGGCGACGGTTTGGCAGGGTGGGGCTACCGGCCGCTGCCAGGTAGCGCCGGGCCTCCCTCACCCCGTTTGGAGTACGTACCCATGTCTCGATCCGCACTCGTCGTCGGCGGCAGCCGTGGCATCGGCCTTGCCGTAGCGCGACAGCTCCGTGAGCAGGGCCACAGGGTCGCCGTCACCTCTCGCAGCGGAGACTCCCCGGAGGAGGGGCTCCTCGCGGTGCCGTGCGACGTCACCAGCCCCGAGTCGGTCGACGCGGCCCTGACCGCGGTCGAGGCGGCGCACGGCCCGATCGAGATCGTCGTGATCAACGCGGGCATCACCCGCGACACCCTGCTGCTCCGCATGAGCGAGGAGGACTTCGACGCCACGCTCCAGACCAACTTGGCCGGGGCGTACCGGGTCGCCAAGCGAGCCGTCAAGGGCATGATGCGTGGCCGGTTCGGCCGCCTGGTGTTCATCTCCTCCGCGGGTGCGATGACGGGGGAGGCCGGCCAGGCCAACTACGCCGCCTCCAAGGCGGGCCTGATCGGCTTCGCCCGGTCCCTGGCCCGAGAGCTGGCCTCGCGCGGGATCACCAGCAACGTGGTCGCGCCCGGCCTGACCGAGACCGACATGACCGCTGTGCTGACGGACTCCCAGCGCGAGTCCCTGCTGCAGCGCGTACCCATGGGGCGCATGGCCCGGCCGGACGAGGTCGCGGCTGCTGTCGCCTTCGTGACCTCCGACGCCGCCTCCTACGTGACCGGTGCGGTCATCCCGGTCGATGGTGGCGTCGGCATGGGGCACTGACCCCGGTTGAATCCGGGCCCTGGGCGCACGAGGGGACGCCCAGGGCCCACCCAAGACTCCAGCGGAATTCTTGATCATCTCTGGGAGGTGCCGTGCATGCGGGTTCACTCCGGACCGCCTGCGAAGATCGACTCGGGCGCCTGAATCTGCCGCACCAGTTCAGCGAGAACGACCTGATTGGAGCGGTCGCCTCACTGGTCGGACGGACAATCGCCTGCGAGCCCGTCGATATGAGGGGGGCATTCTCGTGCGGACTGCGCAAGAGATATGCCGACCGTGAGGTCATCTACTACGAGAAAAACGCCTCGGCGCTGCATCAGCGACAGATTATTGCCCATGAACTCTCCCACATCCTCTGGGAGCACAAGGGTGAGATCGACCTCGCCGACCTGATGTCTGACGAGGAACTCGCCAGCCTGATGGACTGGAGTGTCCTCGGAATTTCCGCCCGCACGTCGTACGAAACCGACGCGGAGGTCGAGGCGGAAATGATGGCCACTCTCATACTTCAGCGCATGTACCGCGGAGCCGTAATGCCCGCCGCGCGCCCCAGCGCCGCCGATGAGCGCTGGGATGCAATATTCGCCTGATCCCTCAAGGAATAAGTCGTGATCAACGCCATTTTCGGCGGCATGCCCCTGATCCTGCTCGCTGCCTCGCTCTACTGGGCCCTCCGGCGGCGTCCGGGCCAGCGGCCTGCGGGCACTCTGAGCTTGTCCGCTCTCCTCGCTTGCTTCGCGGTCGCCTTCAGCGCCTACCAGCCGACGATCCGGGCGTTGGAGGACGCCGTCTCTCTGGACCTCTCCCGGCTGGTGAGCAACAGCGCGACCCTGTCCGCAGGCGCCGCTGTCTCCTCCGTGCTCCTCTACCTCAACTACGACGTCGCCGACGCCCGCCAGCGGGTCCGCTGGCGACTTCGTCTCCTGGCCGTGGCCGTCGCCACGATGGCCGTCGCCTTCGCCGTCACACCCCGCGAGCTGATGTGGAGCACGGCCGAGACGCAGGGCGGCCTCGACGAGGCACCCACGTCCCTTCACGTCTACTCGGCGGCGTACATCGCCTTCCTCTCGTACGCCGTCTTCGACTGCCTCACCCAGACCTGGACCAGAGCCCGCAAGGCAACCCGGACCACCCAGCGACTCGGGCTCCGCACGACCGCCGCCGGCTGCGTCGTCGCGCTCCTCTACACCACCTACAAGACCGTCAACGCCGTGGCGGCACTGTTCGATTGGAACGCCATCCCCGGTGGCCCCCGCTGCACGAGCCCGGTCACGCCGGTCAACTGCGCTTTCAGCGTGACTGCGCCAGCCGTCAGCGTGCTACTCATCACGACGGGGCTGACCCTGCCCGCCATTCTCTGGCCGGTAACACAGTTCCTCCGCCGCCGCTGGGAGCGCCAGTCCATTTCGGACCTCACCCCGCTCTGGCAGGACCTGACGGAGGTGTGCCCCAGCGTGGTCTTCCGGTCGATCGGCGGGGCGACCGAGTCCGACCTCGTCCTTCACCGACGGGTCGTGGAAGTCTGCGACGGGATCCTCACCCTGGACGAGCACCGCTCGAGGGCCGTCCAGCACGCAGCAGCAGCAGCCGTCGCCGCCACCCGGCACGCCGGGACCGATCGCGGCGCCGCGATCGTCGAGGCGGCCGTGGTCGCCGGAGCGATTCGGGCCGCCCGTGCAGACGCCCCTGCCCAGGACGATCCTGCCCCGCAGGCGTCCGGCGCCGAGGCCCGCGAGGGAGACCTGCGTGCCGAGGCGTTGTGGCTACGCTCGGTTTCTCGGCAGTACGCGAGCAACGACATCGTCCACCGCGCCGCTGACCATCAGTTCCCGGCGCTCACTGCGGCCTAGGGAGACAACATGGCCTCCGCATCCCCCTTTGCGGACCCGGAGTTCTACCGGGACCGCTACCCGATCTACGCAGCACTGCGCGGTCGATCCCCCGTTCTCCAGGTCCCCATGGGCGAAGGCGGCGCAATGGCGGTCGCCGTGACCGGTTACGAGCAGGCGCGCCGGGCATTCGCCGCCGACCTCTCCAAGGACACCGGGGCCTACTTCGCCGACCGCCCGTCCGGCCGTTCACTCCACCCTGCGGTCGCCCACACCATGCTGCACACCGACCCGCCCGCGCACACCCGACTCCGACGGCTGGTGACCAAGGCGTTCACCGCCGCCCGGGTCGACGGTCTGCGCCCCTACATCCGTTCCCTCGCTGAGCAGCTCGTCGGGATGTGGCAGCCGGGCAGCGAGGTCGACTTCGTCGAGGAGCTGGCCGGCCCCCTGCCGGTCACCGTCATCTGCCAGCTCCTGGGCGTCCCCCCGATCGACCGGACCTTGATCCGCACCTGGTCGACCGACCTGTTCGCCACCGGCGACCACCAGCGGATCGACGCGGCCTCCCACGCCCTGGCCGGCTACATGGCGGAGCTGATCGCCAGCAAGTGCGCCCAGCCGGACCGCTCGCTGCTCGCCGACCTGATCGCGGTGCGCGACGACGACTCCGACCGGCTCAGCGAGGATGAGCTGCTCTCCCTCGCCGTGCTGCTGCTGGTCGCCGGCCACGAGACCACCACTGCGGCGATCGGCAACTCCGTGCTCGCGCTGCTCCAGCACCCCGCCGAGTTGGAACACCTGCGCACCAGCCCGCACTGCATCCGCACCGCCGTCGACGAGTTGCTGCGCTACGACTCTCCGGTCAGCATCGCCACGTGGCGGTGGGCTCCCGCCGAGGTGGACCTCAGCGGCACCCAAGTGCCTGCCGGCAGCCCGGTCTTCATCTGCCCGGGCGCGGCCAATCGCGACCCCGCCCGGTTCCCCGATGCCGACCGGCTCGACCTCCGCCGTGCGAACGCTGCCGCTCACATCGCATTCGGCCACGGGATCCACCGCTGCCTTGGCGCCCCACTGGCCCTGGCCGAGATCGAGATCGTGCTCGGCGTCCTCTTGGAGCGCTTCCCGCACCTGCAGCTGGCCGTCCCCGCCGACCAACTCGTCTGGCGGCAGTCCCGGCTGGTCCGCGGCCTGGAGGCCCTGCCAGTGCGGCTGTAGGCGCCACGGTGCGGGGACTCGGATGCGCCGGGCCCCCGCACCGCAGCTCAACTGTCCGCCTCCGAAGGCTCATTGCCGCGCGGTAGCCGGCTCCGCCCTGCACCGGCTCAGCCCGTGCGGGCCCGACACGCCGCCACAGCGGGCCTGACGGCGCGCAGCCCAGCACGGAGTCGCCGTACCGTGCACTCGCCCCTCAGCGCGGCCTACGTCGCCTCGGGCGTCCCGGCCAGCGCCGCCCGGACCTTGGCCATGCCCCTGGCCGTCACCTGCCCCCAGGACTCGTCCGGGACGGGCGGGCGACCAGCCCCTGCACACGGCGGACACAACCCCGGCTTCGGCAGCGGATCACGGCACTCCTCGCACTCCGCAACCCTCGGTCTCGTCACCGGCGCCGCAGGGCGCTCGGCAGGCATCTTCCGGGCGAGGCGCGAGCGCAGCACCCCGGCCGGGGAGTAGACCACCTCCGGCAGCCCGGCCAGCAGCGCCTCCCGCAACTTCTCCTCCGAGCCGCCCCGCTCCATCCACTCCCGCACCATCGGCGCCAGCGCCGCCGCCTCCGCTGCGCCGAGCGGCAGCCGTCGTTCCGGTCTGACCGCGCGCAACAGCACGTTCATCGCGGCGCGAGTCGCCTCGTCCGCCTGTCCGGCAGGCTTGGCGGGTCGGGGAGCGGGAGCGGTCTCCTCCCGCCCTCCCTCGGCCTCCGCCGGGCTGTCCTCGACGGCCGGCTCTACCGTTCCGGCGGGGAGGGTAGGTACTTCGACCAGGTCCTTTGGAAGGACGCCACGTTCAGCGGTGTCCGACTCACCGGAGTCCGGTGCAGTGGCACCCGGCAGCCCTCCCGGCTGCGGCCGGTCGTAGACGTGCGCCTCCGATCGGATTCTCCCGTTCGGAAGTTGGACCACGTCCACCCGGTAGTACCCCCATGCCCGCAGCTCGTCCAGCGCCGCCGCCAGCGCCTTGCGTCCCTGCGGGCTCGAGTCGGCCATCTGCCGGCAGGTCTCGCGCCAGTCGGCCGGGCGGGACAGGAGGTCCACCAGCAACCCCCGGGCGGTGTAGGTCATGGCGCGGTTCTGCGCCAACTCGTTCGGGACGATCAGGAAGTTCGACGGATGCGGGCTGCGGTGGATACGCAGGGAGGTCCTCCTCAAGCCTCGGCCGGGGCCGATCCCAGCCGGGGGACGACGGACCATAGCGAGCAACTCGCCAGAAGTGAACCGCAAACAGAGTGACGCTGATCACCGTCCCACCCGCGTGCGGCACCCGCTCGCGAGCTGACCATCTCCAACCGCAGGGCCGCGGCCCCTGTTGGTCGCACCTACGCCGGACGGTGATCACCGCTCAGATGTAGTCGACGCAGTCGCTCCCGGCGTGCTCGATGTAGCCGTTGAACCGGTCTGCGCCGCATGGGTGTCGACGACCTCTCGGAGCCGGTTCATGCTCCGGGGGTTGGCTGAGCTCAGCTGGACGCGGCACAACGACGGTCAACGGACTGGCACGCGGCCGTGCAAGCCGCGGCCCGTGATGGGCGATTCTTCTTCTCCGAGACGGCAGTGGTAGCCGTGGGCCTGCGGACCTGAACTCTTCCGACCCACCGGCCAGCGGCGCCTGGTCCCGGCGGTCGGGCGCTCGCCGCGCAGCGGGTACGCGCCTCGGTGCCAGCGACACTCAGCACACTACCTGCGACGTGGCAAGTCATCTGAGACGTAGGTCGAGTGTGTATCGCAGCTCGGGAATGGGGAAGCCCCTGATGGTTTCTTCGCGGGCGACGCCGTCGGTACACCAGCCGTGCCGTTCATAGAACCGTCGGGCGCGGGCATTGCCGGTGAGCACCCACAGAGTCGCCTTGTCGAACCCACCGCGATGCAGGACGTCGTGAGCTGCTCGGACGAGATTGGATGCCAGGCCCTTCCCCCACTGTTGCGGTGCCACGTTCAGCGCCCAGAGCTCTCCCGCGCCGTCCGCGTCCGCGTCGCGTCCAGGACCGACGTGCGCGAAGCCCAGTGGAGCTCCGCTCACTTCAGCGACCAAGATCTTCTCACTCGGGTCACGGTCCCTACTCAAGATCAGTTGCCACGTCGCTGTGCGCTGTTCCAGCGTCGTCGCGTCGAGCAGGCCCTGCGGCATGAGGCCGGCGTACCCGACAAGCCAAGCGTCAAGGTGCACTTGGGCCAGCGCTGGACCGTCGTCGGCGATCGCTTCTCGGATCAGCATGTTGAAGTCCTCCTGGCCTGTCCCGCCCCTCGGCGAGGCCAGCGACGCGCCTCAGCGGCGCCTTACTGCCATCAGTTGGAGTAGGGTCGGGGGCTGGCGCGGTGGCTTCCGCTCCGTTTCCAGCCCCCGCCACCTCAAACCGGACGTGCGGTTCTCCCGCATCCGGCTTTCCGACATCGTTCACCGCTGGGCATGCGCTGCCACCCTGCGTACGTTTCCGGTCAGGCGGAAGACCCCGAGCCTGGTGGTCCACCCATAGGTGTAGCGGGTGGTCCAGTTCCGGCCCGCGAGACCGTGTTTCCGGCTGGCGAAGATCGCTAGCCGCTCGTGGACGTAGCCGTCGACCGCGTTGAACTTCCGCCCGGAGTTCCCGTTGCGGAAGTATGCGGCCCAACCCCGCAGGACGGGGTTGATGTCGGCCACCACGGCGGCCACCGGCCGTTCAGTCCGGGAACTGGAGGTAGCGGCGCGAATCTTGTCCCGCAGCACCCCCAACGCCCTGGCCGAGGGCCAGCGTTGCAGATAAAACCTGCCCCGCCGCTTCCACGACTCCACCTTGCGGTGATGGAAGCCGAGGAAATCGAAGCCCTGCCCGCCTTCACGAAGGCAGACGATGCCGGTCTTCTCGGGGTGCAGTCGCATCCCGAGCCCACCCAGCACCGTAGCCGCCAGTTCGCGCGCCTGCTCAGCGCGCTGCCTGGTCGGCGACAGGACCACGAAGTCATCGCAGTAGCGCACCAACTCCCCCAACCGCTGCCCCTGTTCCTGCCACGCCTCGTCGAGGACGTGCAGAGCGATATTGGCGAGCAAGGGGGATATCGGTGAGCCCTGTGGGGTTCCCGCCCCGGTCGGGGAGGTCACCCCGCCCTCCAGCACTCCCATCCGCAGCCACGCCCGGATCAGCTTCAGCATCGACCGGTCGACCACGCGCCTCGCCAACTGAGCGACGAGTGCGTCATGATCAATCGTCCCGAAGCAGTCCCGGATATCGGCCTCCAACACCCACTCCCGCCCTTGGTTCGCAGCCACGCGCACAGCCTCGCACGCGTCGATCGCGGACCTCCGGGGCCGGAACCCATAGCTCGCGTCGGTGAACCCGGCCTCGAAAACCGGTTCGAGAACCAGCTTCGCGGCCGTCATCACCACCCGGTCCGCCACGGTGGGGATCGAGAGCGGCCGAAACTCCCCTGGCCGCCCCGGCTTGGGGATCTGGACCCGTCGCAGCGCCGACGGACGATACGTATGCGTCCGCAACCGCTCCGACAGGCCCTGGAGGAACACTTCCACCCCGACGGCGGCCACCGCGTCGACGGACACGCCGTCCACGCCCGGCGCGCCCCGGTTCGCACACACGACCGACCATGCCCGCCACAAGACGTCCATGCGGTGGACGTGGCAATACAGGGCATGGAACCGTCGTTCGGGTTCTTGCTTGGCACAGCGGTAGAGCGTCCACTGCAAGGCTCGGACCTTGTCCAGAGGCCGGCCACCCGGTCCTGCGGGGCCTTCCTCCCGGCGGATGGATCTAGCCGTCTCGGCACTCATCCGGGCACCTCCCTGTTCGTGTCACGCATCGATGAAGCAGGGGCCCTTCGCTCCTGACGGGTTGTGTTGTCCCGCCGATCAGCACTACTACGACCCCCTCCGACTGCCTCTCGGCAGCCCGCCACTTCCCGGTTCGGCCGGTTATAGGCGGGCCACGCTCCCGAACCGCACATCCGGGGCCGAGGAGGCCCTCTCCAGTTCCCAGGACAACCTTCCGACCATTCCACGCTCCTTACGCCGGGAGGTTCTTCGGCGCCCGCTCCAGGTTCCCGGACGCCTTCCATGGCCTTCGCCAAATCATCACAGGCTCGGCACCTCCTTGGTTCGCCCCGCAGGGCGAGCTGGAATTGACGACGCTGCAAGCTTCACTTCATGTTGCGGACTGGTCGGTTGCACGCCCCCGAAGGACGCTTGTCACTCCACTTCGACGCCGCCCTCTCGAACGACGCCGGGAGTCAGCTACCGGGGACCCTGGCGTCTCCCCGGACCGGACTTGCACCGGCTGGCTGTCCTGAGCTTGACGTCCGGTTACATCTGTTCACATCCCTTCTGGGTCGCGATGACGCCCGGACTGCTGGACGTACGATGATCGATTACCAAGTCCGTCCTGCTGCAACGCCAGAGCCCGTTGCTGCAAGAGAGCGCGCACTGCCTGGGTCACCGTTGTAGGGTGACCCGGGCAATGGCTTCTCCTCCATCGTTGGCAGGGATGTACTGCTCTGGGCCTGCCGCCGGTGCAACTATCTGGGTTCTGCTGGGGTCAAGGACTTGCAGCCGAGCCAGCGCTGCAGCACCGCCGGTACCGCGACGGTGCCGTCCGGCTGCTGGTGCTGTTCCAGCAGGGCCGGCACCAGGCGGCTGGTCGCCAGCCCGGAGCCGTTCAGGGTGTGCACGTAGCCGGGCTTTCCGCCCGCGGCGCGGTAGCGGATGTTGCCGCGCCGGGCCTGGTAGTCCCGGGCGTTCGATACCGAGCTCACCTCGACGTAGCCGTCGATGCTGGGCAGCCAGACCTCGACGTCGAAGGTCTTGGCCATCGAGGCACTAGTGTCCTCGGCTGCCAGCCGGGTGATTCGGTGGTGCAGACCGAGCGCCTCAACCAAGTTGGCTGCCTTGGTGAGGAGTTCCTCGTGGGCGGCGTCGGAGGCGTCGGGGTGCGCGAACTGGAACATCTCGACCTTGTTGAACTGGTGGCCGCGAAGGGTCCCACGGTCGGCGGCGCGGTAGCTGCCGGCCTCTCGCCGGTAGCAGGGCGAGTAGGCGACGTACTTGCGCGGGAGTTCGGCCTCCGTCAGGACCTCGTCGCGGTGGAGGTTGACCAGGGCGGTCTCCGAGGTCGGCAGCAGGAACCGCTGCGGCCCGGCAGGGCCCTGTTCGAGCGCGAAAACGTCGTCGGCGAACTTGGGGAACTGACCTGCGGTGTAGCCAGCCTGATAGGTCAGCAGGTGGGGTGGAAGGATCAGCTCGTATCCGTCCTGGACGTGGGTCTCGATGAAGTAGTTGAGCAGCGCCCATTCGAGGAGGGCGCCGTTGCCGCGGTAGACCCAGTTGCCGGTGCCGGCGAGCTTGACGCCGCGCTCGTAGTCGATCAGCCCGAGTCGGCGGGCCAGATCGACATGATTGTGCGGCTCGAAGTCGAAGTCCGGCCGGGTGCCGTGCTCGCGGACGACCTGGTTCTGCTCCTTGCCGCCGGTCGGCACGTCCTCGTCGGGCAGGTTAGGCAGTTGGTCGAGGAACGCCTGGCGCTCGCCGGCCAAGGCGGTGAGCTGCTCTTCGAGTTCGGCAAGGCGGGTGCCGAGTTCGGTTGCCTCGGTGCGCTTGGCAACGACGGCCGGGTCCGCCGGGTCGAACCGCGCGATCTCGCGAGAGATCTGCTTGCGCTCGGCGCGTAGCGTCTCGACCTCGGTCGTGCCATGCCGGTACTTCTCGTCCAGGGCGAGGAAGGCGGTGAGGTCGACGTGAACGGCTCGCTTCGCCAGCGCGCGCTTGACGCGCTGCGGGTGCTCGCGGATCACGGTGATGTCCAGCATTTCGGGTCCCATCGATCAGTCGCAGTGCGACATGATCCCTTGGGGGCGTGGGCGAGAAGGGAACTCGCGGTGCCACCACGCCTTCGCCGTCACCCCGAGGTGACGGCCTCGACAGCTCGATAACGGGAGCGAACCGGCGGGGCATTGGGCCGCAAGCGGCCGTTCCTCCCCGCACTCGGGAGGGGATTCACCCCAGGACGCGAGACTGCCTTCCCAGCTGCCGGCAGCTCTCTCGGCTCGCGTGCCCTGCGGCTACTCGTCTCCGTCAGCGCGTTGCTCAGAGGATAGAGCGCCCGGAGCGCCGCGAGCAACGCAGAATCGCTGTCCAGATTCGGCCGATCACCCTGAGTAGTCGAGGAGCTTCTCTACGATGCGGTGCTCGGCGAGGAGCTGTTCGGCCTGCTGGAGCAGCACGGTGTCGCCCAGCTCGGTCAGGTGCACCCCATCGCTCCACAGGCTGCCCGGGTCGTCCTCGCCGCCTGCAGGGGCGAGGTGGTGGGCGGCTGCGGTGAACGGGGCCCAGACGTCCAGGAAGAGGGCGTCGTGGTCGGCGGCAGCCTTGGCGGCGGCCTCGTTGTAGCGGCTGAGTTCGGTGTTCATGTCGGCCACAGTCGCCGGCAACTCGATGGGCCCGAAGGGGGTCTCAGAGATGACGATGATCCGCCGAGTGTAGCCGCTGAGCTGGTCCAGCATCGTGTTGAAGTGCCGGGTGTACTCGTCGAGGTCGACCGCCTCGGCCATCCGGTTCTGGAAGCGGCGCCACACGTCGTTGATGCCGCAGCCGAGGAACACCAGGTCGTAGTCGGTGCCGGTGGTGGCCCGGTCGCCTTCGACGATGCCGGCGATATCCCGGCTGGTGGCGCCGCCCTCGCCATGGTTGCGGATGTTGAACGTGACGTGGGGCCAGGCGGCGCGCAGGGACAGGGCGAGGCGGTGAACCCAGCCGCGCTGGTGCCAGCCCTCGACAGTGACCTTCGAGCCGATCTCGGGCAGGTTGGCCTGGGTGGTCATCTGCGCGTTGACCGCCTCCAGGTGTTCCATGATCGAGGTGCCGAAGAAGCCCACGGTCAGGGTGCGTCGGTCCTCGCGCGGCGCGGGCGCCCCGTCGAAGCGGCGACGAACGCCAGCCGGGACGCCGGTGGCGATGGTGTCGGGAGCGATGCTGTGGGAGACGACCGCGTTTGCGCCGACCAGCGCGTTGGCCCCGATGCGAACGCCTGCGGTGACGGCGACTTTGTTGGAGAGGATCGCGCCGGATTCGAGGACGATCGGCGCGGCCTCGAACCCGGACGCCCACGGAACGAGCTGCCCGCTCGGTACGTGTGCCGTGGTGCGGGGGCGGTGGTTGTGGTCGTGCAGGTCGCGCATGTTCGACACGGCCGCGCCGTCGCCGATGCGGATGCCGGCCACGACGGAGATGAAGGCGTGTTCTCCTACGGCGACGTCCGTGCCGATGGCGACGGTGGCTCCGCGGTGGACCTGGGGGGTGGATCCGCGGCGGTTGGAGACCCGATCGCCGATCGTCAGGTGGGCTCCCTGGTCGATCCCGACCTGAAGGTCGTTGGCCAGGTCGCAGTCGTCGCCGAGGGTGAGCGCCGGGCCGTACTCGGCGCGCAGCCGTTCGGCGGTGCTCTGGGCGGGGGAGGTTGTGCTGGTCATCGCGGGAATCGGTCCTTCGCTTGCTGCGGATGATGGCCGGGCCGGGCCTCAACGTACCGACCGTGAGCGCTTTGTGTCGGACCACCTGAGAAGAGCCCGCTGCTGATCAGGGCGCTGGGAAGCGCGTACCCCAGCGCCGGCAGCGATGCGCTTACTCAAGCTCAAGCGTTGGCCAGCCACAGACCCTTGTACTGGATCTTGGGGTGGCGGTGGTCTCTTGTGGTGGTCCCGGCCGGGGTGTAGCCGCAGGACCGCAGCAGGTCTGCCGTCGTGGACCGGTCCCGTTCCTCGTTGTAGACACCGATGATCAATCGGCCGCCCGGGGCGACGACATGGTCCAGCAGATGGGCTACGTACGCTCCACGCAGGTCCGCCGGCACGTAGTCCACGCCGGTGCGGACGGCGTCGAAGCGATGCGGAGGCTTCCAGCCCATCGCGTTGGCGGTCCAGATTCGACGCGCCCACTGCGGGTAGCGGGTTCGGGCGAGGTCGGCGAGGGCGGTGGAGATCTCCACCCCGTAGGGCTCGATGGTGATCCCGGCTTCGGCCGCCCAGTCGATCAGGCTCTCCATCAGGTGGCCGTTGGCGCATCCGATGTCGAGGAACGTCCCACCGTGGGGCGGGAGCAGGTCGACGAGCAGGCTGCGGGCTTCTCGCCAGCGGGTCTCGTCACCGCTGTGGCCGGACTGGGCCCGCGGGTTGTCGCCGTTGAGGTAGGCCGGTTCGATGACGCCCAGGACGGCGGCGTGCCACTCGGTGGCCGTGATCTCGCCCGCCTGGTACGCGTCGTCAATGGGTGCCAGATCGCTCCAGCCTCGCTCCTTCGCGCTCGCGATGTCCTCGGCGTCGTGGCCGACCGGACGGCGCGCGGTGGGGTCCATGCGTTCTCCTTCCCTACTCGCTGACGTTGGCGCCTTGCAGTCAGGGTGGCGTTCAGCCCCCTTGAAGAGCGTGGATCAGCCGCACGCCCTCCCGGTGCGCCGGCCCCAATCGCGGGTCGTTCGGACCGGCGTGTGGTCCGACGATCTTCGCCAGCACGAACAGCTGCATCACCATCCCGTCGCGGCTCTCAAGGTCTGCCCGGCGCTCCCTGCGTACCCGGTCCGCGAGCGCCGGTACGGCGAGGGAGGCGGCGTACAGCGACGCCGAGTCGAGTCCGCTTGGCGCCATTCCCCAGTCCTCCCAGTCGAACATGCAGAACCCACCAGCGCCGGTGACATTCGCCCAGTTCAGGTCGGCGTGAGCAGGACACCACCGCTCCACCCGAGTGTCGTGCGCTCCGGGAAAGGCGGCCTTGATGGTGTCGTCGACCAGCTGCTGCGTGATCCGTTCGGTGTCCGGGGCCGCCACCCGGGCCGTTCGTTGAAGGGCCAGCTCTGCCAGCGAGGCGTTCAGCGAGCGCCACCAATCGTCCGGCAGCTCCGGGTCGACGGTCACCACCGCGGGTCCGACCGGGAGTTCGGGCAGCAGCGAGATCTCGTCCGCGTGCCAGATCGCATGGTCGTCCGGGTCCTGCCATGTCGCCGACCTGTACCAGCGTGGCATCGCCACGCCGGGCAACACCACTGCGGCTTCGAATCCGCCCCAGCCCTGTTCCCGCGCCCGCGCCCAGGGGCGGCGTTCGACCCGGGTCCAGGTGCCGCGGTCGGTGCCGGTTCCGACCGTCCGGCGCTTGCGCACCACGCTGCGCCGGTCCAGCCTCGTGCCGAGGCGCTGCTCCGCCTGGTCCAGGACGTGATCGACGGGCTCCTGCCGGAGGTCCATGATCTACCGGACGAGGCTGGCGTCGGTGCCCTGCGGCGGGGTGACACCGGTCAGCTCACGTGCCCGCTCGGCGAGGAGAGGGGCGAGTTCTGGGTAGTACCCCCGATCGACAGCCTGGAGCATCTCCGCGAGAGCGATGAGCTGACCCACGCGTCCAGCCGGAGTGTCGAGGATGTCGGCGAACTCCGTGCGGATGCGGTCCGCGACCGCGGGCACGAGGAGGCTGCTGACCCACAGGACCGCAGGGTCGTAGCCGACCGGCACCAGGCCCCAGCGTTCCCAGTCGAGGATCTTGAGCGGCGCGGCGGTCAGGTTGGCCCACTGAAGATCACCGTGCCCGGTGATCCGCTCGATTTCGGCCGGGGCCGGGATGCCGAGGTACTTCGGGAAGACCTCTTCGACCCATGCCTGGCGCAGAGTGATCTTCGTGCCCGGTGCTTGCGCGATGCCGGCCAGCGCGTTCCGCAGCCCGGTCCACCAGCCATCGTCCAGGCCGGGGTCATCGCGAAGATCCGGGGTTGAGGAGACCGCGGAACCTACGAGGTCGAAGACGTCGGCCTGGTAGAGCCAGTCGGCCTCGGTCCAGTCCACGGTGTCGTGGAGCCGGGGTCGCGGGAC
Source organism: Kitasatospora sp. NPDC017646 (assembly GCF_044329365.1). Lineage (NCBI taxonomy): Bacteria > Bacillati > Actinomycetota > Actinomycetes > Kitasatosporales > Streptomycetaceae > Kitasatospora > Kitasatospora sp. NPDC017646. The sequence continues at coordinate 124,616 of NZ_JBIRJC010000011.1, forward strand.
GGACGCGTGGACGCGCTGCTCCGCGCCGAGGGCCCCCTGGCCGGTCGGCCGCGCCCGGTGGCAGCTGCTTCTGGAGACGCGGAGCCAGGTGTTCTCGGCCCGGCGACCGACGGTGGTTCCGGAGGTACCAAAGACCGGCGGTCCGGTGCACACGAGGCCGAGGAACGCGGCGGCCTTCTGGTGTGCTGTCGTCAGGCTGTGCCGGGTGTCGTCATTCGGCTGAAAGGGCATCAAGCACTCCTGAGTCGCTTCGGTTCGGCGAGGGCCACCCTGGCATCGTCCCAGTGCCGACGGGTGCTGGTCACCGTGAGGACGACGTCCAGCGCCGAGCATGCTCCGATGACCTGGAACGCGGCGGCGTGCAGGGTCGTCCCGGCTGGATTAGGTTCACCAGTTCGGGTGTCATCAGGCCGGGCAGCCGCGCTACAGGCTCGCTTCTGGCTCGACGCGGGATAACTGTGGAGAACCGCGAGCATTCGTCGCGAGCACCGGTATCGTCGACTCGCCGCACAGGTAACGTAGTTGGCCGTCGATCATATTCCCTCCTGCGCTTCACTGCGCCTGTCAGAAGTTCAAGGAAACCGCATGGAATTTCTACCGATCGAGCGCGCTGCTGACGCGTTTCAGCAACCGGTGACTGCCAGCGAGATCCAGGCGGTCTGCCAGCGGGTCTTCGGCGCCGACGTACTGTCCGCCAGAGAGTTGGGCTCGGGGATGTACAACAACACCTACCGCGTGGCCGTGGCCGGACATGAACGTCCGGTGATCCTCCGGATCGCTCCGGAGCCGGGTCGGCAGTTCCGCTCCGAGCTGCAGTTGATGCGCAACGAGTACGCCAGCGTGCCATGGTTGACGGCAATTGCGCCTCTCATGCCGCGTGTCATTGCCGCGGATTGGTCGCACGAGGTGATCGGCCGGGACTACATGGTCCAGACCCATCTTGACGGCGTACCCGCCCCCGAAGGTCTCGGTAGGTACTCCCGCACGAGCTGGCCGAGCTTCTTCCGGCAGATGGGCTCGATCGCGCGGAAGATCCACGGGGTGCGCGGTCCGCACTTCGGCCCCATCGCCGGCCCGGCATACTCCGCATGGAGCACAGCCGTGGCGGCCTCCTTGGAGGACATCGCTGCCGATCTCGACGCTGTCGGCCTGGACTCCGCTGATCTGCGCAAGGTAGCCGAAGTAGCGAGCCAGCACCGTGCAGTTCTCGACGAGATCACCGAGCCACGCTTTCTCTCGGGTGACCTGTGGACCGTCAATGTAATGCTCGCCGAGAGCGCACCCAACCCAGTGATCTCCGGAGTCCTCGACCTGGACCGCACCTGGTGGGGTGACCCCGCCGCTGACTGGACGATCCGCATGGCGCTGGCGAAAGCCGACGAGCGGGAGGCGTTCTGGGAAAGCTACGGCCCTCAGGATCGTTCTCCTTCCGCGGTGCTGCGCTCGCGAATCTACGAGGCCCGCCACATCGGTGCCATCCGCCTTGAGCGGCATCGGCTGGGAAACGTTGACATGGTGCCGCAGACATACGAGCTGATGCGGGACGTGCTCGACCAGATTCAAGCGTGAGTCGCGGCGTCGCGCTGCCGAGAGGTCTCGTGGCTCGGCATGCGTCTGACGCTGATCTGCGCCGCTCGCAGCTCGGTCATGAACTGGTCCTGTGGCTGGACGTAGGCACGCAGGTCGACGTCGTGCAGCAGTACTGGTGGCCGGCTCAGCAGATGCGTGCCGGCAGCGATGAGGAAGGTGCGGGTCGTGGCGTCGCTGCCTCGCTTCGTGCGCGGCGCCTGATAGAGCAGGTACGCCGCCTGCAGCCAAGCGGTCAGCGCGGCGGCCGGGGTGGTGTGGTCCTGGGCAAGCAGAGTCATGGCGCTGCGGAAGATCGCACTTCGGTCCGTTTCCGGAGAGCTGGCGCTGTAGACCAGCAGCTGGCCGTCGGTGGCAATCCGGGAGGTGTCCCCGCCACGTGCGGCGACTCGAGCGACCATCACGGCCGCAGAATTGTGGGCGGCACTGCCTCGCAGTAGTCGCATCCCGTGTGCTGCCTGACCGTCGGGCAGCGTGACGTGGTTGCACACGACGTCCATGTCGGCCGATTGGGTGAACCTCGCGGCGATCAGCGCGGCGATCCGTCGCATAGTCTGGCTGGCGGGAGTCTCGGCGCCGCCGAGGTAGGTCCGCGTGGCCGGGTCCCAGGTGGCGCCGTCGCGGAGCCGCTCGTGCTCCCCGATCCGGAAGAGGTTCGGGTTGTCGTCGGTGATCGGTGTGCGGAACTGCTCCGCCGAGGCTGCGCCGTAGCGGCCGGTCGGGTGCGGGTTCGCCACCGCGGTCCGGTACCGCCAGTCCTCCGCTACTTCGAACGCCGTAGTGAATGCCGTGGCCCGCGCGTCAATGTCGCGGGCCGTAGGCAGAACTTCGGTCAACGTCTGGTGGAGTGAGAGTGCTGCCTCAGCCTGACAGTGAGCGAACTCGCGCACGACCCTCTGGGCGGTCGGCTCGTTGCTACGCAGAACCACGTCCGGTGTCGGGAAGCACTCAGCTGTGATCAGCGTGGGAGCTGGACGGGACATCCTAGGTCTCCGTGGTCGTGGAGTGGCTGCCCGGCCAGTCGCCGGGCTCGACGTCAATGCGGATCTGGTCGAGCAGCTGCTCTGCATATAGGTCGACAGACTGCTGGTTGGGGCCTACCACGACGAAGCTTCCGAGGCGGGCGGTGTTGTCCGTGGCTCCGTTGACGGTCTGCCCGACGACCTTGCGTACGCGGACGATCGGAACTCGGGGACTGGGGTCGGGTAGTCCGGTCACGGTCGCCACGCGTCCAGGGTGCGGGCTGGTCAGGAAGCGCACGGTGGCGTAACCGCTGCGGGTTGGGGCTAGGTGAGCTGGGCGGCCCAAGGCCGTGTCGAGACAGGCCGCCCACGGATCGATACCGAGCGCGTGCTGGATGAGGAAGCCGATCTGCCCGGCGCCGATACGGGCTCCGATCTCGATCACGGTGCACTGGCCGTTCGGCGTCAGCATCACCTCCGTGTGTGACGCCCCGTTGCGTATCCCGACTGCGGCGATGGCCAGGTCTACCTCCTTGAGTACGGTCTGCTCGGTCTCCGGAGACAGAACGGCGGGAAGGGCATGGCCGAGCTCGACTCGATGGGCACCGCCGGTGACCGTCTTACGGGTCACGCACAGGTGTGTGCTTGTCCCGTTCTGGGTGATGGATTCGACGCTGTACTCGGTGCCCTCGATGAATTCCTGGACAAGGACCCGCGGATCGAGATCCATCCCGTACATCCCGCGCGGCACCTTTGCGGCTTGGAAGGCAGCGGTCGCCTCGGCCGGACTGGTCACTACCGTGACGCCGGCGGAGCTTGCCCCTGCTGCGGGTTTCATGACACACGGGAAGGTGATCTGTCGGGCGGAGCATAGGGCGAGCAGTTCGTCCTCGGTGCCGACAACCCGGCTGCGGGGCGCGGTGACGCCGTGGCGGGCGAACGCCTCGCTCATAGCGGCCTTGCTCCGTGCCGCAGCGGCCCGGGCCGGATCGTTGCCGGGCAGGCCGAGGGCCGCGCACACGTGCGCGAGCAGCTCGGTGAGGTACTCATTGGTGGTGAGTACCGCGCCGATGCCGCGGCGGTGGGCGTAGTCGATGACATCCCGCAGCGCCTGCTCCGTGCGTGAGAAGTCTGTCAGCAGGCAGCCGGACAACAGCGCTTTGAGGTCGGTGGCAAAGGTGGCATGTGTCTCGAGATCGGTGGCGGCGTGTACCTGGTAGCCGGCTGCGACCGCAGTCGCGACGAGGGCACCAGACTCGGGGCCGGCCGCCTCCAGGAGTAGGACGCGGGGCTTCGTCACGACAGGTAGTCCTCGCATCCGCCAGAGCGGTGGGTGTCGAGGGTGAAGCAGTGGAATCCTCCTCCGAACAGCCGCCGGTGCCGGTGGCGGACCGGCACGGTCGTGAAGCCAGCTGCGTCCAGCGTCTTGATCAAGCCCGAGCACTCCTCGTTGACCAGCACTGTGTTTTCGTCGATCGACAGCACGTTGAGGTCGATGTAGGGGCTGGTCAGGACCAGGTCGGCGTCGTCGTAGGCGGGGAACGCGCCGGGGTCGGGCTGCGGCGGGACGATGAACTGCCACCGTTGCAGCGGCTCGGGCAGCAGGTCGCGAATGCCGTCGTGGCGGGCGAGGAACACCCCGGGCTTGAGCGCCAGGAGCATGCTGTCGATGTGGTTGTCGGCCATCCGGTGGACACGGTGGATTCGGTAGTGGCCGTCCAGATGCCTTTCCAGCCACTCGACCGCCATCACGTGGTTTTCGTGGGCGATGTTGACCACCAGGTCGCGGCCCAGGCGCAGGACCTGGGCGCCGTCGAGCATCATCTCGAAGCCGATGTCGTACGGAGACGGCTGGGGATCAGCGATCGGTTCGGTGGGACCACCGAGGGTGGTGGCGGTGTCGCGCGCGTAGGAGAGGTCGAAGGAGTTGTCGGTGAGCAGGGGGCGAGGCATCGTCGTCCAGCGGGCGCCAGCCGCGTAGTAGGCGCGGAAGACGGGGGCGAGCAGGCGGGTCTCCAGGTAGCGGGAGCGGATCGCCGGCGGCGTCTCGATGATCTCCTCGCCGAGGATGAGCGTGTTGTCGCGGATGTTCAGTGCCGGGGTAGGCGCGGCCTGCCAGCCGAGGCCGGCGATGGGGGCGGGGTTCGGCGGTAGCGGCAAGGGTCGGTGGACGATGACGCCGAGCTCGGCGAGGGCGGCGGCGAGGTTCTCGACGTCCTCGTCGAGTTCCTCGGTGTAGCGGCGCTTGATGTGCCAGCTCTGCGGCGCGGCCCCGCGGGTGGTGGCCAGGCGAGGGTAGGCCCAGTCCGAGCGGAAGCCCGTCAGGTTCTCGTGGTGAAACAGTTCGAAGGTGACGTCACGCTCGTGGGAGAGGTAGTTGGCGGCGGAGCCGACGATGATCTCGCGCAGCGGGGTGAAGTCGTCGTAGCTGTGCAGCTTCATGGCTGGTGGTCCTCCGGGCTGGTCAGTGGGTGGTGTTCGCAGCCGGCAGGTGGCGGTGAAGGGTGGTACGGCCGCGACGCACGTGCAGCAGGACCCCGTCGGCGGCGGGCGTGAGGGTGCGCTGCTCGCTCCAGCCGGCGAAGCGGTACTCGCCGTCTCCAGTTGGCGCAAGGGCGAGGAGGCGTCCGGCGGTGGTCAACGTCAGCTGGCCGTCAGGCTGCTGGGTGATCTGGGCGGGCTGGAGTTCGCCCTCCAGGGGGTCATCGTGGTCGAAGTCGGTGAATCCGCTGGGCAGGAGCGCCGGGTACGGGAGCGGGGAGGGGAAGACAGTGGCTCGCGGGGTGGGCCGGTTGAACAGGACGTCGGCTTCAGTGAGGGCGGCCCGCCAGGCGGTGGGGAACAGGTCGACAAGATCCTCGGTGAGCAGGGCGTCGATGACGGCGTGGACCCGCACCGTGTGGCCGGTGTTGCGCACCAGGTGTTCGCGGGAGAAGTCGCCGTACCAGAACTCGCCGGGCTGCCAGCAGTGCTCGGCGTCGTCCAGGACGAGGATCGCGCCGGGGTGGGTGACGATCGGGATGTGCAGGCGTACGAGCCCGCGGTCGAGGCGGTACTTGGGGTCGCAGTGGGGCTGCGAGGCGGCGCCGGGGCCGAGTGCCATCAGCCGCACGGCATTCAGCGGCGCGGGGATGCCGGCGAGGATGTCGCGCAGGTAGGGCAGGCGTTCGAGCCATGGGGTGGGGGCGAAGTCGACCGGGCCGGGCCCGCCGGGGTCGGTGCGCTCCCCGTCGCCACCGGGGCTGCGCAGCGGCAGGACGCGCCAGTCGATCGCGGTCGCCTCGCCGATGTGGCCGCCGGGGGCGTGAATGCGCTGGCGTTGCCAGCGGTGGCTGGTGACGGCAGCGAGTTCGCAGGCGAGCCGGTCGGCGTCGAACGCCGGGGTGAGGCGGGTGGCTTCGGCGAGCCGGACGGGTCCGGGGCGCTCAGGCGCGTTCATGGTGGAACCCTTCGGGGTGGCGGCGGTAGTCAGGACGCGAAGTGCGCGGGGACACCGACGTGGTCGCTGGCGCTGTATGCGCTATCGGGCACCGTCGCGAAGCGGGCGTCCAGGCGCCGCCAGACCGCCTGGCGGTCGGCTTCGGTGGCGTAGGCGAGGCAGAACACGAACTGCGCGAGCCCCGGTTGGAGCGGGACGATCGGCATCGAGACGATGACGCCGGTGCGGCTGTTGGCATCCCAGGCGCAGCCGAGCTCGGTGAGGGCTGTAAAGAAGCTGTCGGCGTCGGGGACGGACCAGGTCGGGGGGACGTGGTATTCGACGACGGATCGCTCGGGCAGGGCAGATGTGTCGACGATGCGGTGAGCGATGACCTGGTAGATGTGCAGTGAGCCGGAGACTTGGGCGTTGACCTCGGTGAACAGCACGCGGCCGTCCGGGGCAGCGATGGCGTCGGCGCTGAGGTGACCGCGGTAGCCGAGCGCCCGCCAGGTCTCGGCCAGACGGGTTCCGCCGTCCAGGAGCTGGGCACGGACCTTGTCGTCCACGTCGCGCAGGGGGACGATCTGGTGGCTCAGCCGCCGGCCAACGTACAGCAGGGTGCCCATCTCGGTGGGACGGGTGCCGGTGTCAGCGGCGTAGTGCTCGGAGTAGAGGGAGGTCGCGTTGGGCGTGAACTCCTCGACGACAACGGAGAAGTGGCCCTCACCACTGGCCCAGTCCCAACGCTGCTGCCAATACGCCTCGATCACGTCCGGCCCGGGGCCGAGACAGTGGAGGTGGCGGGCGCCAACGTGGTCCACGGCCAGCATCGGGTCGCGGACCAGAAGCTGGTTGCCGACACCAGCTCCGTTGTGGGCCTGCTTGACCACGACCGCCCCAGCACTGCTGAGCAGGGTGTAGGTCGCATCGATTGCCTCGCTCACGCTGCGACACACCGCGCCAGGGGCGATCGGCACTCCGGCCCCGGCGGCGAGCGCCCGGAAGACGGCCTTGTTGTTGCCCAGTTCTCCACCGCTCTGGGCGAAGAACGCGGCGCCGGGGAACCGGTCGCCCAGGCCGAGGGCGGCAGCGAAGCGGGCCACGGAAGCGGACGGCCACAGCGCGAACACCTCCTCCACGTGCCGGCTTCCGGAAGCGGTGAGCGCCTCGCGTGCCGCATCGAGGAACAGAGGGCTAGTCAGAACATCGGGGTCGAGCAGACGGCCACCGAAGCGTCCGGGCGGAGTGATGAGCACGTGCAGGCTCGCCGCGTCCACACCGGTCAGCGTGGTGACGTAGGCGAGGAACTGCGGGTCGGGGGCATCGCAGAGCACGATCAGGTCCCCGTCCTGGGCGAACCACAGCACTCGCTGGGTCCAGGCTCGCAGATCACCGCGGTCGCGGATGGCGGGATCGATGTGGTTGCCGATCAGGACTCTCATCAGGGCACTCCAGGTCACGAGGGATGTGCGGCTGCCGCCGGGGCGGCTTGGAGGGATCACGCGCCGAAGACGACCGGAAACCGGTCGAAGACGCGCATCGTCGCGGTGCGGCGCCGCACCGGTGCTTCCGCCGCGCGCAGGTGGGCCGGGTGGTCGAGGAGGGCGCGCACCAGGACGCGCAGCGCGGCCTGGGCAGGGACCGTACCGATGCAGGAATGGGTTCCCCAGCCGAATCCGAGGTGCCGGTTGGGCGCACGGTCCAGCATCAGCTGATCCGGCTTGGGGAAGTGCTCCGGGTCGTGGTTCGCGGCGGCGAACAGCGCCAGTACGGTCTCTCCCGCCCGCACTGCGGTACCGCCTATCTCGCAGTCCGCGGTGGCGATCCTGCTGGTGCCCTGCACCGGTCCATCGAACCGGACCAGCTCGTCTACTCCGCTGCGCAGCAGGTTGGGCTCGGCCATCCGTTCCAGGGCGTCCGGGTACCGCAGGAGGGTGTGCGCGGCGTTGCCGAGGGCGGCAACCATGGTGCTGTATCCGCCTTGGAACATGACCCGGGCGGTGTTGCGGACGAACAGGTCGAGGTCGGCGCCGCCGGCCGGATCGGCGTGCTGGCGAACGTGGGCCAGCAGCCCCGGTCGGCTGCTGACGGTGAACCAGGAGTCCACCAGGGCGGTCAATTGCTGCCGGGCGACTTGGCCCGGCTCGGCGAGACTCGGATCGAGGCCCGCGTCCATGCTTCGCATGATCCGGTCGGAGATCTCGGCGAAGGAATGGAGGTCAGGCTGCTCGACTCCGAGGAGATCCGAGATGACGGCGAGCGCGAGTGGCGCCGCGATCCCGACCATCAGATCGAAGGGGCCCTCACCGGTGAGCTCTTCGAAGCGCGCGGCCAGTAGGCGGTGGCCACGCTCCTCGATCGCTCGAAGGTCCTGGGCGCGCAGCGCGTTCATGAACAGCGAGCGCACCGGAGCCTGGTCGGGCGGATCCAGCGACTGCACGCTCAGGCTCGGCTGCGGCACCACGGTGCCCGTGCGGCGGCGGTCGCGGGCGAAGCGTTGGTGGTCGCGCAGCACAGCGACGCAATCCGTGTAGCGGGTCAGCGTCCACGACCGCATGCCCTCATGCCAGAACACCGGCGTGGCTTCGCGCAGTGCGGCGAGTACCGGGTAGGGGTTCTCCAACGTCGCCGGGTCCAGCGGGTTGTAGATCGTCAGGGACGGCATCAACTCTCCTCGCGGCTCCAGAGCGTTCGTGGCTGCTGATGTCGGGCCGGGGCCGCTGTGATCCCGCCCCAGCCCGACGATCAAGATCAGTGGTCGTAGGACATTGCAGACCTCCTCTCGAGGTGCCGGTGCGGGCCGCCGGCAGCCATGCCTCCGGCGAGACCTCAGGGAATCGCTGCGGATGAGCTTTGAACAGAGCAGAATTGATGCATCGATGAGGCATTCATGTGGCAAACCCGCGTCTGGCCTGGCAACTTCTGCAGCCGACAGAGTCCTGGCGCGGCAGGGGGTGGGTTATGGGGGCTAGGCGCGACCGGTTCATCGCGCAACGCGCGAGCGCGGGGTTCACGCAGGAGTCCCTGGCGGTCGCGATGGGGGTCGACCGGACGACGGTCGGCCGGTGGGAGCGCGGTTCCGCTCTCCCACGCCCGTGGCAGATGGCGAAGCTCGCCAGACTGATGGGGGTTAGCACGAGCGAACTCGCCGCGCTGCTGGCACCTCTCGAGCAGGATGTACTGGCCGCCAACACGGCGTCGGTGCTTGGAGCCTCGCTGCCCAGTGGAGCCGTTCAGCGTGTCACGATGCCGGAATGGAAGACACCCGGCCGCGACGGGCACACAGCTGGCGCTGCAGTCGGCGCCGCTTCGATGGCGCTCATGGACGGCGGCGCCCGGGTAGGCTGCCGGACCGCAGACGGGAGGATCATCTTCGTGGCCATTCCGCGTAGAGCCCTGCTGCGGGGCGCCACCGGTGCTGCGGGCGTCACGGCTCTGTCGGGCCTCGCGGCGCCCGGCGTCCAGGCAACCCCGTCTGTCCTCTCGCCGGACATCCACCCGGTCGAGAACATGAGGTCCCTGCGCAGGTCGCTGGTCGAGTGCGACAACGTCCTCGGGCCTCGCGACGTCGTCGCCACGGCGCAGGAGCAGGTCCGCCTCATCCAGCACCTTCGCCGCGAGGCGTCCGGCCGGGACCGGCATGACCTGCTGCAAGTGCAAGCCGAGTACGCCGAGTTCTGCAGCTGGCTGTACCAGGACAGCGGCGACCACCTTGCCGCCCAGTACTGGGCGGACCGCGCCGTCGACTGGGCAAGCGCATCTGACGACCAGGACCTGTCCGCCTACATCATGGCCCGCAAGTCCCAACTCGCCGGCGACATGCAGGACTCGATCGAGGCCATCGACCTCGGCGCCTCCGCCCAGCGCATGGCCGGCGCGGGAAGTCGGCTGAGTGCCATGGGCGCGGTGTACACAGCCCACGGACACGCGTTGCTCGGCGACGAACGGACAGCCCAACACGCCTTCGACCAGGCTCTCGCGCTGCTCGCCAAACCGCCCGAGGCACCGTTTGGCCGAGGCCGCTGGCTCAACGAGGCGTACGTGGAGGCCCAGCGCGCACGGTCATTGTCGCTACTGGGCCGCCACCGCGAGGCGACGTCCGGGTTCGAGAAGGCGATCCGGGCCCTGCCCGCGACCTACCAGCGCGACCGCGGCGTCTACCTCGCCCGCTCGGCCATCGCCCAGTTCCACGCCGACGGCCCCGAGCACGCCGCCACAACCGCGTACTCGGCGTTGTCGATTGCGACGACCACCGGATCCGCCCGGATCCTCACCGAACTGGCGCGCCTCGACGCACTACTGCAAAGGTGTGATCGCGTGCCCGAAGTCACCCAGTTCCGGCAGGCGCTCGACAGCGTCCTGCTCCATGAAGTGTGATCAGAGTCCTTGTTGAGAGAACGGACCCGCTGATGGCCTCCCGCCCCTTCGTCCTGCTGAGCGTCGCAACCTCCGTCGACGGTCACATCGACGACGCCTCCCCCGAACGTCTACTGCTGTCGAACGCCGAGGACTTCGACCGCGTCGACCAGGTCCGCGCCGAATCCGACGCCATCCTCATCGGTGGCAACACCCTGCGCAGCGACAACCCGCGGCTGCTGGTCAACAGCGACAAGCGCCGGGCCGACCGGATCGCGGCCGGCAAGCCCGAGTACCCGCTCAAGGTCACCATCTCCGCCAGCGGCGACCTGGGTCGGGACCTCAAGTTCTGGCACTTCGGCGACAAGAAGGTCGTCTACACCACTGACGCTGCCGCACCGAAGCTCCGGGAGACGCTCGACGGCCTTGCCGACGTCGTCAGCACCGGCCCCACCGTCGACTTCGGCGCACTGCTCGACGACCTCGCTACCCGCGGGGTCGAGCGCCTCATGGTCGAGGGCGGCGGCAAGATCCACACCCAGTTCCTCTCCCAAGGGCTGGCCGACGAGATCCACCTCGCCATCGCTCCGCTGCTCGTCGGCGACGCCGCAGCACCCCGCTTCCTCCACCCGGCCGACTACCCGGGTGGCAGTGGCCGGCGGATGAAGCTTCTCGGGTCCGAGCAGGTCGGCGACGTGGTGGTGCTGCGATACGCGCCCAAAACCGAGGCCAGCTGATCCAGGTTGCCAGCCCGATGTCACCACATGCTGTCCAGCCCCGGAGCACTCATTGAGCGCGGGCACCGCTGTGGTCTGCAGGTTCGTCCGAGCCCCGGCCGACGGGTAGCCTACGGGCAGGCCAGCAGCGATGCCAGGAGGACTGCACCGCATGACCGAGGACGGCACCGGGCTGGCGCCCGCGTGGGTGGCCCAGACCGTGGTGACCTATGACGAACTCTGCTTCGCGCAGGGCGCACTATGGTGGCTGCAGTCCGATCCCGACCATGGTGGACGCCGACGACTCATGCGCAGTTTCGCCGGCTCAACCATGCCGGTAACTTCGCCGGAGTTCTCGGTCGGTGGTCAGCTTCACGCCTACGGCGGCGGTAGTTTCGTGGCAGCACCGGGCGGCGTGTGGTTCATCGACGACGGCTCCCTCTTCCACCTTCCTACTGGCGGAACTCCGGTGTGCGTCGCGACCGGCGACGATCAGGTGCAGTACGGGGATCTCGCGCTGTCCTGGGACGGACTTCCGCTGGCGGTCCGCGGTGGCAATGCAGCCGACGAGATCGTTTCCGTATCCAGGACGGGGCACGCCGAGGTCTTGGTCCGCTCCTCCGGGTTCCTGGCCAGCCCGCGGCTTGCGCCGGGCATGCTGGCCTACTTGGAGTGGGGCCGCGATCAGATGCCGTGGGACAGCTCCCGGCTGTTGCTGGCACCCGTCCGACATGACGCCGTAAAGCCGGGCGTGGTCATCGCCGGCGATGGGCAGGAGTCCGTGACGCAGCCATCGTGGGGGCCGGACGGCCGACTGCACTTCATGTCCGACCGAACGGGTTGGTGGAACCTGTACCGGTGGAACGGCGTGGCGGAGGCCATCGCCCCGATCGACGCGGACTGCGCCCCTGCGCCGTGGGAGGGCGGGTACCAGTCGTACGGCTTCACGCCGCGCGGTGAGATCGTGCTGACCACAACGGACGGGATCGCCACCGAACTGCTGCTCGTCAATGGGCCTGACCGACGCCGCATAGCGTCGAACCTCACCTCGATAAAGCCCTATGTCGCCGCCACGGAAACCGCGGTGTCGGTGATTGGTTCCACCCCAACCAGTTCACCCTCGATCTGGTCGGTCGACCCCGCGGCCGGATCGAACGGTCGTGCCCGCCTGGTGGTACCAGAGCCGTCATCCCCATCACCATGGACGGTTTCACCGCCCTCGGTGGAGACCGTGGAGACGATCAACGGGCCGCTGCGCTTCCTGCTCCACCGCCCGGACGACACCGGGGCGGTGCCGCTGATCGTCCGGGCTCATCCCGGGCCGACCGATGATGTCCCCCTGCGACTGGACTGGACGACACAGTTCTTCATCAGTCACGGCTTTGCGATCGCCGAAGTTCTGTACCGGGGCAGCACCGGACAGGGACGAGCCTTCCGGCAGTCGCTGCACGGCCATTGGGGTGAGTACGACGTCGATGACTGCGCCGCTGTCGGCGAGCATCTCCTCGCGGTCGGCGTTGTGCTACGCGGAGCCTTGTTCATCAGCGGTGCCAGTGCTGGCGGGTACACCGCACTCCAAGCTGCTTGCCGCCCAAGTCCCTTCAGCGCGGCGACAGCCACGTCGGCGATCATCGACCCGGCCCGGTGGGAGAGGTCCGTGCCGCCCTTCCAGCGTCCGCATGCCGCGGTACTGCGCGGGCCTGCCGGTGCGGCGGTCCCCGACCATGTCCGGGTTCCTGTTCTGGTGATCCACGGCACCGCCGACACGATCACCTCGGCCGACGACGCGAGGCGCTTTGCCAGCGTCCTGTCCGCTCGGGACCGAAACCACGAGAGCGTGTTCCTTGCAGGTGGTGACCACTACCTGTCGGATCCCGCGTCACGGCAGCAGGCCCTCGGCGCCGAACTCGGTTTCTACCAGCGCATCATGCGCCGCGGGACAGGGTGATCGCGACGCGTTCGGCCTCGGGCAGCACCACCCGTGTGAACTCCCGAAGCTCACGCACGGGCGCGTAGTCGGCGTGGGCCTGGAGATCGGCGAGAACGCCGGCCACACGGTCGATACACCGGCCGGAGCCGGTTCTGGCAGCGTATGTGACGGCTTCCCGGCCGACCGCGCACGCCTGGTCGAGGTCTCCGGTGCGCAGCCAGGTGGAGGCGAGCAGGGCGGCGTCGATGGCGAGCCGGCGGACCTTGTCCTTGCCGACTCCTTGGAGGGCGTCAGCCAGTTGGGCTCTTGCAGCCGGTGCGCGGCCGAGGTCGTGGAGGGAGTGTGCGATCTCGTCGGCGAGGTAGGCGTGGGTGAAGTACCGGATCCAGGCCGGTTCGTCCCCATCGGCGGTGTCGAGCAGTTCCTCGGCCTGCCGGATCAGCTGGGTCGCCTCGGCTTCGCGTTGCATGCGCGCGTTCGCGCGGGCGAGAACGGCGGTGATGGCTGCCCGGGTGGCGGGGCTGGCCGCGGTGCCGGCCGTGGCGCGGGCTGAGGAGGCCCAGCGCAGGGCGACTTCCGGCTGGCCGCAGTGCAAGGCGAGGTGTCCGAGATTCACGGCGACCAGGTAGGAGCCGTACGCCTGGTCGTTGGTGGCGGTGGTGAGGGCCAGGGCGCGCTGGTAGTACGCCTGAGCGCGGACTGGGCTTCCGGTATCGACGGCTTGGTATCCGGCGAGTTCACAGAATCCGGCGGTGAGCCTGGCCCGGTTGCGGGCGACCTCGTCATCGGCGGCAGGGCGGCGGAGCATCGCGGCGAGTTCGGTGTCGATGTAGTCGCGGACCTGTCGGGCATAGTGGCGGGCGCCGTGCGTGTGGTCGAGCTGGCGAAACATCCCGAGCATGCCCTCGGCGACACCGACCTCCTCTTCAGTGACCCACGGCGTGTCCCCGATCCCATGGCCGGCCGAGTTTGCTGCGGCCCAGTCGCCAATCAGCGTATCCACCTCGGCGAGTTGTACAGCATCACCGTTCGGCAGGCGATTGGGTCCTGCTTGGAGCGCTGCCTGGCCCGTGGGTGCGGGCAAGGACTCCGCTGCCGTCTGCTCACAGGTCAGCCGCAGCAGCCTGTCGAGTTCCACGGCCCCGATGTTCAGCAGCTTCGCGAGCTTGGGGCGTTGCCAGGGCCGCGGCTCGGCCTTGCCCCGTTCCCAGCGCGCCACGGTGGTTCGCTCGACGTCCATCGCGGCGGCAAGTGTCTCCTGCGAGTGGCCCGCTGCCATTCGCTGCAGGGCAAGTGCGGTGCGCTTCTTGACCACCATGGCTGAATTCCAAACTTCGTCTACGCGCCAAAGACCCAGCTCAGCAGGCACTTTGCCGCAGCAATGCGTCATCAGTGCGTCAAGTCTGCTCTGTTCTCTGGCGCTTCGTACTGCTTCTGTATCAATCGCCACCGGAGGTCGGGCATCCAGACATCAGCCCAGCCCTGACCTGCGCCCATTCGCAGCTGCGTGAAACCCGGTTGACCACGGTTCGATCTGCCGCCCCCGCTTTCGGGACCGACCAATCTGCCACGCGCAAGAGAGGGAGTATTCGGCCACCATGAACACCTCACGTCCGGCCCGGCCGGTGTACCACCCTGCCGGGTTCGACGAGGCGCTCCGGACCGCGGTGGACGACCTGCAGGCCGGACGCTGGCTGTCGACCCAGCGGCTGCTGGCCTCGACCCAGGATGTCGGCCTGCGGACCTCTCGTACGCAGGTGCTGGCCCTGGTCGCGGCCCGGTCGACGGTGCTCACCGACTGGGGGCGCGAGGAACCGGACGACCCCGGGCTCGCCATCCTGCGGACCAGGGTGACGGTCGAGCACGCCTTGGCCGCAGCCGAGGCCGGCTCGCCGAAGGCCGAGCCCTTGGAGCAGGAGGCCCGCGAGTCGTGCCAGGCCGCCGCCGAAGCGGTGCGCACGGACCCTGTGCCGTGGGTGTGCTTGCTCGCCCTGGCGGCACTGGATCGCGCCAAGAGCCGCCCCGAGCACCAGAATCGCTCGTCGGACCCGATGCTGCCGCGCGGTCCGTGGGGGCTGCTCGACGAGGCGCTCACACGCGATCCGGGCAACCGGGAGGCCCACCACCGCATGCTCCGCTACTGGCTCCGGGTCTACCGGCCGGCGGCTTCCGACTTCGTTCACCTCGCCATGTCGAAGGCTCCGGCCGGATCACCGCTCGCAGTTCTGCCGCTATACCTGTCGGTCGACCAGTACCGCACCGAGCCGAGGCGAACCGCGGTCGTGCTCCGGCAATGGCTTCGAGAGCCCCACTTCTCCCGTGCTCGGCGCGCGTTCGAGAGCTGGTCCGTGGCGGCGCCGGGGTCATGGCCGGTCGTCGACCTCAGCCATCTCGCCCACGCGCTGTGGGCGTCGGCCCAGATGGGCGCCGCCGTCGAGGTATTCGGCGCTCTGGGCCAGTTCGCATCCAAGGCGCCGTGGGCCCATGTCGCCGACTCCCCGGGCCAGGCGGAGGCTCTGCTGCTGACCGCCCGGGACCAGGCCCTTGCCGGCCGCGCGACCGCCTTGGCCTGAGCCCCGGCCACTCCCGTTCCCATCACTCGACTTTCCGCATGGAGGTTGTCCCGATGTCCCCCGCCCCGGCCGCACCACCGACCGACGAGGAACGCCTACTCCAGCTCGGCTACCAGCCCAAACTGCGCCGCAGGATGGGCGAGTTCGGCAACTTCGCCAGCTCCTTCTCGGTCATCAGCATCCTGTCCGGCTGCATGACGATGCTCGCGTTCGGCCTGAACACCGGCGGACCAGCGGTGATCATCTGGGGCTGGATCGGCGTCGGCGGCCTGGTCATGTTCGTCGGCCTGGCCCTCGCCGAGGTGACCTCGGCCTACCCGACCAGCGGGGCGCTGTACTTCATGGCCCACCAGCTCGGCGGTCCCCGGTGGGGCTGGATGACCGGCTGGCTCAACCTGCTCGGGCTGGTGGGCGGCATCTGCGGCATCGACTACGGTGCCGCATCCTTCGTCGGCGCGTTCCTCAACATGCAGTTCGGGTACTCGCCGACGCCTGCCGGGCTGTTCGGGATCTTCGCCGCGATCCTGCTGCTCCACGCGGTGCTGAACCTGCGGGGCGTGCGGCTGGTGTCGGTGCTCAATGGCATCTCGGTGTGGTGGCACATCGGCGGCGTCGCGCTGATCGTCGGGGCGCTCGCGCTCGTGCCCGGCCAGCACCAGGACGTCAGCTGGGTAGTCGGGCACTTCGTCAACAACACCGGTTGGAGCAACCCGATCTACGTGAGCGCGGTCGGGCTGCTGCTCGCCCAGTACACCTTCTCGGGCTACGACGCCTCCGCGCACATGAGCGAGGAGACCACCAAGGCGTCGCTGTCGGCGCCGCGCGGGATCGTCCGCTCGATCTGGGTGAGCTGGATCGCCGGTGCCGTCCTGCTGGCGGGCATGTTGTTCGCTATCCAGGACTACAACGGTGCCCTCAACTCGCCCACCGGCGTGCCGCCCGCGCAGATCTTCATCGACGCGCTCGGGACGACCGGGGCGAAGGTGCTCCTGGCCGTGGTGATCGTGGCGCAGGTGTTCTGCGGCAACGCGGAGACGGCGGCGTCCAGCCGGATGGTGTTCGCGTTCTCCCGGGACGGCGCGCTTCCCGGATCGGCGCTGTGGAGCCGGGTTTCCGAGCGCACCGGCACCCCGGTGGCCGGGGTGTGGCTGTCCCTCGCGGCGGCGCTGGTGCTCGCGCTGCCCTCGCTGTACAGCGCGACCGCGTACGGCGCGGTGACCGCGGTCAACGTGGTGGGGATGACGCCGGCGTACGCGGTGCCGATCTACCTCCGGCTGCGCAAGGGCCGCCGTTTCAAGCCCGGTCCGTGGAACCTGGGTCGCCGGGGGCCGGTGATCGGGTGGATCGCGGTGGGCTGGGTGGCCGTGGTGAGCGTGCTGGTGTGCCTGCCGCAGTCCTCGCCGGTGACGGTCGACACCTTCAACTACGCACCGGTGGCCTTGGCGGTGGTGCTGCTGCTGGCCTGGGGATGGTGGCTCAAGGCCGGGCGCTCGTACGCGCCTCCGGTCCAGCAGTCGACCGAGCTGGTCGAGCTGACCGAGGAGGTCGTGTGACCAGCCGCCGACGCCCGGGCCGTACGGCAACGATGCGGGCCGCCCGGTACCGCACCGTCGGCAACTCGCCGGTGGCGGCCTCGCCGACGGGGCCGCTGCACCAACTGGTGGACGCCTTCGGCATCACGACGGTGCTGCTCGCGACCGTCGACGCGCAGGGCCGCCTCAAGGGCAAGGAATTCGACGCGGCCTCGCTGGTGCAGCGGCTGCGCTCGGGTGGGCTCTCACCGGAGATGTGCGGGTACGTGCTCGGTACCGACTTAGGGATGACGGCTGCGCGCAGCGGGTCGTTCTCGTGGGAGTCCGGGTTCGGGGACGTCGCGTTGCTGCCCGACACCCAGCACGCCCGCGTCCTGCCCTGGCTTCCGTCCACCGCCCTGGTGCTCGCGGGGCCGATCAGTGTGGGCCTGCCGCACCCGCTCGCCCCGGTCACCGTGCTCGACGAGCAGGAGCAGCGTCTCGCCGGTCTCGGGCTGACGGCGAAGGTGGGGGTGGAGACGGAGTTCGTCCTCTTCGAGGGCACCGCCCGGGACGCGGCGGCGATCGGCTTCCGCGGACTTCGCCCCGCCGTCTGGGACAACCGCGACTACGCCCTCGACCAGCCGCTGCCGGTGCGGGAGTTCAGCAGGCGTCTGCGGCAGGTCCTCGCTGGCGCCGGCCTGCCCGTCGAAGCCGTGAAAGGAGAGGGCGCGGGGGGCCAGGTCGAAGTCACCTTTCCCTACGGGCCGGTGGCGGCGGCGTGCGAGCAGCACGTGCTGTTCAAGCACGCCGCGAAGGCGGTCGCGGACGAGCAGGGCATGACGGCCTCGTTCATGGCGGCCCTGCCGGGTGGGGTCGGCAGCGGCATGCACCTGCATGTCTCGCTGCACGACGTCGACGACCAGCCGGTCCTGCTGGCCGGCCCCGAGTTCGGCAGCGGCCTGTCGGAGCCGGGCGAGCAGGCAGTGGCCGGACTCCTGACGGTGCTTCCCGCCCTCGGCCCGCTGTGGGCGCCGTACGTAAACAGCTACAAGCGCCTGCGGGACCACTCCTTCGCCCCGACTCGCCTCAGCTGGGGGCGGGACAACAGGTCGTGTGCGGTGCGGGTGGTCGGTCACGGCCGCAGTCTGCGCCTGGAGGTGCGGGTGCCCGGTGCCGATGCCAACCCCTACCTGGCGTCGGCGGCGGTCCTGGCGGGGATCCGGCACGGCATCGAGTCCGGGCTCAAGCCCCCTGCCGCCACCCGCGGCGACGCCTACCTGGACCGCGAGGCCGAGCCCGTACCGCTGTCACTGGCCGAGGCCGTTTCCGCGTTCGAGACCAGCCCGCTGGCAGGCGAGCTGCTCGACGAGCACGTCGTCGCCCACCTGGCCGCCGTCGCCCGCCTGGACCTGGAGCACCACGCCGCCGCCGTGAGCGATGTCGAGCTGGAGCGCGGTCTCACCCAGGCATGAGCCCCGGGCCGGTCGCGGCGCCAAACCCCCGAGACCCGCGACCGGCCCGGTTCCAACCCCCACCCCTCTGTCTCCGACCCTGCCGAGGAAGCCCTCCTATGGACACCACCACCCGCCCCCCAACTCGCACCAGCCCGCGCCCAACCGGGGCCGATCTGCTGATCCGAGCCCACCTCGTCGACGCCACCGCCCCCGGCATGGAGAGCCTCGCGCTGTGGCTGGCCACGCGCCGAATGGACATCACCGCCAGCATCACCCACGCCGAGCAGGACAGCCCGGCCGCCGCCCGGCTGCGCACGGCCGGCGTGAAGGTTGTCGTTGGCTTCGACGCCGAGCACGTCCAGGCCGACCGAACCACCGTGGTGTGGTCCGGCGCGACGACCGGCCTGCTCCCGGAACTCGACCAGGCCCAGGCCCTGGGGCTGCCGGTGCTCACGCGCGCGCTCGCGCTCACCACGCTGACCGGGGACTACGGTGACCCGCTGGTGGCCGTCTACGGAAGCCACGACACCGCCACTGCGGCAGCGGCCCTGGCCGCGGTCCTCGACGACGGCCGCACCTCCTGGATTCTCACCGCTCCGGCCCATGGCGGCGTTCCCGGACAGGGCATCAACGGCCAGCGCCTGGTCGTGGACCTATGCCCGGACACCGGCACGCACGAGGCGGTCTCCCGCAGCCGCTTCCCGCACGGCCCGCAGCCCGTCCGCAGGGCGACCCCGGCAGTGGCGCTGATCACCGCCGCCGCGATGAACGCCCCGCACTTCGCGGACACCATCGAGGCTCTGGACGCCGCCACCGCCCTCGCCCGTGCTTCCGCCACGGTGGTGCTGCCATTGTGGGACAAGGGCGCCAAAATCGTGCACGAGCGGCTCAGCGACCGCCCCGGGCCCGCCGTGGTCACGGTCGGCCTGGAGGAGAGCGCCGACGTGTGGGTCCTCCCGCCCCGCTGGCTCGGCACCGAGTACCTCCTGACCCTCCACCGCCGGGGTGAGCGGCACCAGTTCACCGTGCCGGTCGCCGGCCGTCATCACGCCCTGGCGGTGTGCGCGGCCATCGCCACCGCCCTCGTCGTCGGGGAGGACCCGCAGGCCGTCGCCCAGCGCGCCAGCGGCTTCCGCGGGGCTGAGCGGTCGCTGGCTGTGCTCGGCACTCAGGCCGGTGTCACCGTCGTGGACTCCCGTGCCCGGCACCCGCGCGAGATCGCGCAGGACGTCACGGCCGCCCGGATGCTCACCGAGGGTTCGCTGGTCGTCGTTCTGGAACCGGACGGCGTCGCCCGCACCAGCGCGCACGCCACCGAAATCGGCGCCGCCCTCGGCGACGCCGATCACGCGGTGCTGCTGCCGGTCAGCACACCGCTGACCGAGGACGCCGGGCCCGACCCGCTGGAGGCCGTCGAGCAGGCCGCTCTTCACAAGCTCGGGCAGGGCGCGGTCCACCGCATCCGCCTCGGACCGTGCGAACCCGCCCCGGAGCAGCGGATCTCCGAGATGACCGCCCAGGGCGACCTCGTCCTGGTCATCGGCACCGGCCAGACCGAGCGGCTCGGTCCGAGGCTGCTGTTCCACCTCGCCGCCCCCGCCGTGCCGATCCCTCAGCAGCTGTGACCCGCCCGACCCATCCCGCTGGAGACGACGCCGTGGCCATCGGCCCCCTGCCCGCCCTCACCGCCTCCGAGCGCCGGCTGATCGTCCTGGTCGCCGCCAGCGCCAGTCACGACCAGATCGCCGCCGACCCTGACACAAGGCTGCAACCGGCCGACGTCCGCAGCGCGATCGAGGCGCTGCTCGTCACGACCGGCACCCGCACCGTGCTGCACCTCGCCGCCTGGGCCACCGCCCACCGGATCGTCACCCAGCCGGTGCACCCCAGCGGTGCGCTGACCATCAACCCCCAGCTGGCCCCGCGGTTGTTGCAGATCCTGCGCGGCTGGGCGAGCGGGCGCAGCACGCCCGAGCTGACCGCCGACTTCGGCATCGCGCCGAGCACGATGCGCACCTACGCCAAGAGCCTGCTCAGCCAGTTGAACGTCGACTCCCAGCCGCAGGCCGTCGTCGTCGGCGTCCTCGCCCAGCTGGTCCCTCTGAACAGCATCGACCCCGCCTGGCCCGCCGACCCGCTCGCCCCGGCCGCCGAGCCGCAGGCGGTGGCCCCGTGAGCGGTCAACGAGGTATCGGGCGCATCGGGCTCGCCGTGCTCTGCTTCCTGCTCGGCGTTCTGATCGGGGGCGGCGCCATCTACCTGTTGGATCACCGCGCCGCCTTCAGGCAGCCGCTCTGCCTGGGCACCTTCGGTGTCGTCGCCCTGTGCACTCTCGGCGTGGCCGACCGCTTGGTGGGCCACCGCTCGCCGCCGCCGAACAACCCGGACCATCCCGGCGACCGCCGCCGGTCCGGCTGAACAGCAACCCACAGTACCCATGGCGGCCGTTCGGGCCAGGGCCGCACCCCGTCGACCTCAGAGAGCAGATGATCACCCTTACCGTCCTCCTCGGACCTATCCCTGGCGGCGGCGCCCGGTGAACCTTCGATACGTCGAGGCACCGCAGCCGTACGAGCGGGACGGCCGCCCAGCGGTGTTCCTCGCTGGAGCAACCGTTGGCTGCCCGGACTGGCAGAGCGACGCGGTCGACCTGTTAGCGACCGCGGGCTTCGACGGCACGGTGCTCAACCCCCGACCGTCGCGCAACCCGACCACCGACCCCTACCTCGCGTGGCAGCCGTTCGGCTGGCAGGACCGCAACATCCGGCGCACCGACGTCGTCCTGTTCTGGAACCCGATCGGCCACGTGCGCGTGCACGACTGCTACGAGGCCGGCCTGTTCGCCCCGTACGGCGGGACGGTGGTCGTCGGCTGCGACCCGGCCGACCCCGTTCAGCGGGCCAACCGCGTGCTACTCGCGAGCCTCATGCCGTGGTTGCCGGTAGCTGAAACGCTCGCCGACACCGTCGCCGCCGCCCTCGCCGCGCTCGCGACCCCCGCCCACGCTCACCGCTGACCATCCACCCGCCCACGTCAGGACCCCATGCACACCCTCACCACCCCTCCCCGGATCGAGGACCACGCGCTCCTCGGCAACACCGCATCCGCCGCCCTGGTCCGCCCGGACGGCGCGATCAACTGGGCCTGCCTGCCCGGCTTCGACTCTCCGGCGGTGTTCGCCTCGCTGCTCGGCACCGCCGACCACGGCCTGTGGCGCGTCGGCCCGGCCGTCTACGACGGCACACCGCCCCCGGCCGCCGACCGCCGCCACTACGTGGGCAACTCCCTGGTCCTGCGCCAGGAGTGGGACACCCCGGCCGGCACGGTCGCGGTCACCGACTTCATGCCGGCGCCCACGGTCAGCGACCACGCCGAACCCCGGATCATCCGGATCGTCGAAGGCATCAGCGGCGAGGTCCACGTCGCCAGCGTCTTCCGCCCCCGCCCCGGCTACGGCGCCACCAGGCCGAGCATCGAGCGGACCGCCCACGGAGCCCACCGGCTGCGGGCGACCGCCAACCCGGACTCATACTCACTCGACGGCCCCCAGCACACCGCCAACGGACGAGGCGTGTGCCGGGCCGACTTCGCCGTCCGCGCCGGCCAGATCGTCGTGCTCACCCTCACCTGGGTGCCCTCCCACCGTCCGGCCCCCATCCCGCCCGACGCCTTCACCGAACTCGACGCCACCATCGAGTTCTGGGAGCAATGGGCCGCCGGCTGTACCTACCGCGGCCCGGACCGCGAGGCCGTGGTGCGCTCCGCCCTCACCCTCAAGGCGCTCTGCCACCCGGGCGGCGGTGTCGTCGCCGCGCCCACCACCTCCCTGCCCGAGCAGCTCGGCGGCGAACGGAACTGGGACTACCGCTACGTCTGGCTGCGCGACAGCGCGCTGACCATCGCAGCACTGCTGCGACTCGGCTTCCTCGACGAAGCCCGCCAGTGGCGCACCTGGCTGGTCGACACCGTCAACCCCGAGCACCTCCAACCGATCTACCGCATCAACGGCGACGCCGACCTCGACGAGGAAACCCTGGACCACCTGCCCGGCTACGAGAGCTCCCGGCCGGTGCGCATCGGCAACGGCGCCGCCGACCAGCTCCAGCTCGACGTCTACGGCGAACTCGCCGACACCCTGCTCCTCGCCGAGGACGCCGGCCTGGCCCCGTCACCGCAGTGCGATGCCATGCTCCTGGCGCTCGCCGAACAGGTGGAGCAGCGCTGGCGGGAGCCCGACGAGGGCATCTGGGAAATTCGCGGACCGGCCCGGCACTTCACCCACTCCAAGATCATGTGCTGGGTAGCCGTGGACCGGACCCTGCGGCTGCTGGAACGCCGGAGTGCTACCGACCCTGCTGTCCTCGCCCGCCTCGCCCAACTGCGCGAGCAGATCCACACCGACGTCTGCACCCGCGGCTTCAGCCCGGAGAGCGGCACCTTCACCCAGTCCTACGGCAGCCGGGCCCTCGACGCCTCCCTACTGCTCATGCCCCTGGTCGACTTCCTGCCATCGGACGACAAGCGCCTCATCCGCACCGTCGAAGCCATCCAGCGCGAACTCACCGAGCACAGGCTGGTGCTGCGCTACGCCACCCGCGGGGATGCCGGTGGCAACGTGGACGGGCTCGCTGGCCAGGAGGGTGCGTTCCTGGCCTGCACGTTCTGGCTGGCCGAGAGCCTTGCCGTCATCGGCCGGCACTCCGAGGCCCGCGAGATATTCGACCGGCTACTTCCCCTGCGCAGCGATCTCGGGCTCCTCGCCGAGGAGTACGACCCCCTCGCCCGCCGACAGATCGGGAACTACCCGCAGGGCTTCTCGCACTGGAGCCTGACGGACGCGGCCGTCCGCCTGGCCAGTCGGCCGCAACTCCGGCGCCCGGCGCTGCCCGAGCCGCGCGCCGTCGTCAATCAGGTACTTCCCGCCGCCGTGGTGGCGTAGTGGACGGCAGCAAGGTCCGCAACATCGTCTGCGGGGCGAAGGTGAACGTCGCTGGCGCGATTGTCAGTACCCCATGGCACACTGCCCTGTTCGACCCGCAACCTCCCTAACAGTATGACGAGTTGGGGCTGTTCACCGGATCGTGTGGCTTCTGCCGCGACACGCCGACATGGCCCCGCCGGGCCGCCTACGGTGGGACACCTACCTACGCACTCACGTACGACAAACGATCACCAGTTTGATCGCAGCTTCGCCATGCCCAGAACCGGCCGCGCTCCCCGCACCGGTTCCCTCACCCGTGGGAAGGAGACGTCCCGTGCCGCACACGCTGGTTGTGGGAGTCCACCTGATCCTGATCGAGAACGGCCGGGTCCTGCTCGGACAGCGCGCCAACACCACCTTCGCCGATCAGCACTGGCACGCTCCAGCCGGCCATCTCGAAACGGGAGAGTCCGTGCTTGCCGGCATGGTCCGCGAGGCCGACGAGGAACTCGGCATCACCATCCGGGAGGAGGACCTCGACCTGGTGCACACCCTCCACCACCTCGACGCCGACGACGGCGCCGGACGCCTCCAGCTGTTCTTCACCCCGCGCGCGTACACCGGCAAGATCACCAACCGCGAGCCGGACAAGTGCACCGCCCTGCGCTTCTGGCCGCTGGACGGGCTTCCGACGCCGATCGTCGGCTACACCGCCGACGCGCTCGCGCAGATCACCGCCGGCCGCCGGCTGTCCGTCGTCGGCTGGCCAGCATGAGCACCACGAGCCACCCGGCGCTCCCGGCCACCGGGGCGCCCGCGGGGAGCGCGGAGACCCGGCTCGTGGTCGTCCGGGGAAACTCGGCGTCGGGCAAGTCGTCGGTGGCTACGGGTATCCGGGACCAGTTCGGCCGGGGCCTGGCCGTGGTCGCGCAGGACAACCTGCGCCGCATCGTGCTGCGCGAACGGGACCGGCCCGGCGGAGCGAACATCGGCCTGATCGACACCGTGGCACGCTACGCCCTGGACGCCGGCTACCACGTCGTCATCGAAGGCATCCTGTACGCCGACCACTACGGCGAGATGCTCACGCGCCTGGTGGGCGACCATCGCGGCGTCACCCGCTGCTACTACCTCGACATCCCGATCGACGAGACGCTGGTACGGCACGCCTCGAAGGCCGATCCCGCGCTACTGGCGGCCGTCACCGAGCGGGAACTACGTGACTGGTACCGCGAGCACGACGTTCTGCCCGGCGGAATCGAGACCGTCATCGGCTGCGACAGCACCCTCCACGACACGGTCGAGCGCATCATGCGCGACACCACACTCTCGGAGTTGCCCCCGCGCGACACCTAGAAGCAGTCTCCCGACCGTCGCGTCCCCTCCATTGCCCCCTCAACCTTCACCCAGGAGCACCCCTGATGCACGCGACGAGCAGGCTGTCGGCCGGCGTCATCGCCCACGACCTGAACACCGACCGGATCGCCACCGTCCACTACGCCCAGCGCAGTTGGACCCCCGGCCCCGCATGGACGATCCCCGGTGGGAAGGTCGACCCCGGGGAGGAAATCGCCCATGCTGCCGCCCGGGAGCTACGCGAGGAAGCCGGGCTCATCGCCCGGCCGTCCGACCTTCGCCTGGTGCACACCATCCAGGCCAAGGAGGGCTGGGACGGGCGCGGCGGGTTCGTGCTGTTCGTCTTCGCCACCAGCGAGTTCACGGGCGAGCTGGTCAACGTCGAGCCGGACAAGCACCTGGAGGTGCGCTGGCACCCCGCCGCCGACATCCTGCCCAGCCCGATGTTCCCGACCTCCAAGACCGCGGTGGAGGCGTACCTGGCCGGCGGGCCCGCGTTCTCCACCCACGGCTTCGACCTCGCCTCCGGCGGGCGGCAGCTCGTCGAGACGTGACCGGCGCCCGCCAGCAGCGTGCCGGGCGAGTGCGCCCGCCCGGCACGGTGCCGGCCGGTTCGACCCTGGCCGGTCCGTACCGGCTGCCCCGCGGCCACGCCGAGCCCTGACGGCACCGGCGCTCGATGGTGGCGCCTTCCTGAACTGCCTGTTGTGGCCCGCCGTCGACCTACAACCGAAGTTCGACTACCGGCTGGCTAGTGCGAACTGACCCCCGGCAGCGGCACGGTCCGGCCAGGCTCCTGGGCTGGGCCCCCGCCTGCGGCCTCCGAGTTTCGCCCTGCCAGGCAGCTGCCCGCTCGCGGGCAGCACTGCCCCACCGACTCCTGGCACCGGGACGCGCACCGCGCAACGGTGCCAGGACACACAAGAGCAACAACCAAAGGAGGAACCAACATGGTTCAGAAGATCACAGCCGAGACCAAGGCCACGGCCGGCGTCGGCGTTGACGAGTTCGACCTCGATGTGACCGTCGTGGAGCGGACCGATGCCGCCAGCCTGGAGGTGCTCACCGACGACGGCTGCGGCAGCACCTGCGGCGCCTGCACCACCGGCTTCCACTGATCCACCCAGGCGGTGCCGCCGGAAGGACCCCTTCTGGCGGCACCGCCGCCCGGCCGACGTCCGCTTCAACCACCGAGGTCCCCGATGCGCCGCTCCACACCATCGGCTTTATACCGTGCCGCAGAGGTGGCACTTGTCCGCGCCGTCGCCCATCCCGATCTTCCGGTCCCTGCCTGGCCAGACCTCACCACCGCCCGTCCTGAACTGGCCGCCGAGCAGACCGAGTGGCTGCGCGGGGTGTGGGCCGACGAGGGTGTCGCCGAGGCGCTCGCGCTCGCGAGTCCGGTCCTGGCCCGTCAGGTCGCAGAGCTGCTCTCCGGCGAGCAGCCGCCCCCGCGCGAGGTGCGGCGCGCCGCCCTGTCCACCGCCCGCTACCTGCTGCGGGCTCTCGGGAGGCCAACGCCGTTCGGGCACTTCGCCGGTGTCCAGGCAGCCGTCTTCGGGTCTGCCACCGACCTGCGCTGGGGCGACGACCACCGCGCCGTCGCGCGGGCCTCGGCCGCCTGGCTCGCCCAGCTGATCGGCCAGTTGGAGAGCATGCCAGCGCTGCTCGCCCGGCTGGAGGTCGCGGCGAACGACGCCGTCCTGGTGCGCGGCGACCGTCTGGTGATCCCGCATCAGCCGCTCGACCGGCCCCAGCGCGGCACGGTCGCTGCGGAGGTCAGCCTGCGCCACACCCGCGCCGTCGCCTTCGTGCTCGCCGCCGCCCGCCGCCCGGTGGCGTTCGGGGTGCTGGCCGAGAAGCTCTCCGCCGAGTTCCCTACCGCGCCCGGTGCGCGGATCGAGGGCGTGTTGACCGAGCTGGTCGCCCGCGGCGTGCTGATCACCAGCCTCCACGCCCCGGCCACGGAGGCGGACCCG
This sequence comes from Kitasatospora sp. NPDC017646, assembly GCF_044329365.1. NCBI lineage: Bacteria > Bacillati > Actinomycetota > Actinomycetes > Kitasatosporales > Streptomycetaceae > Kitasatospora > Kitasatospora sp. NPDC017646. The sequence goes on from NZ_JBIRJC010000011.1 coordinate 151,385, forward strand.
CTCGGCCATCTGCTGGCCGCGCTGGAGCGGGCTGGCGCCGACCAGGTCCCGGAGGCGGCCGGACTGCTCGCCGAGCTGCTCGCCGCCGACAGCGCGATCACCGCCCACGCCCAGGCACCGAGCCGTGCTGCCCGTGCGGAGATCACCCGGGCGGTGACCGCCAACGGGCGGCCCGGCGCGGCGGGGCGGCCGGTGCTGGCCGTGGACCTGTGCCTGGACGCCGACCTCGTGCTGCCCAGGGCCGTGGCCGACGAGGCCGCGACGGCGGCCGGCCTGCTCGCCCGCCTCAGCCCTCTGCCGTATGGGAGCGGGTCGTGGCGCTCCTACCACCAGCGGTTCTACGAGAGGTTCGGCCGGGGCGCGTTGGTGCCGCTACTGGACATGGTCGCGGACAGCGGGATCGGCTGGCCCGACGGCTACCCGGGTGCCCGGCCTGCAGAGCCCGCGCGGTTCGGCGAGCGCGACGAGATCCTGGCCACCCTCGCCCAGCGGGCGGCGCTCGACGGGCAGCGCGAGGTCCTCCTGGACGAGCAGCTGCTGGGCGTGCTCGACCTCGGCCCCGCCGAGGGGCCGCGCCTGCCCCCGCACCTGGAGGTCGTCTTCGGCCTCCACGCCGCCAGCCGACAGGCCCTGGACAAGGGGGAGTTCTGGCTGGAGGTCGTCTCCGTCGCCCGCGCCGCCGGGGTCTCGACCGGCCGCTTCCTCCACCTCCTCGACCCGCAGCACCGAGCGGCCTTCACCGGCGTGCTGACGAACCTGCCGGCCATGGATGATCAGGCGGTCGCCGCGCAGCTGTCCTGCCCGCCGCTGGACCCGGCGACCGGGCACGTGGCCCGCAGCACGGCGACCGGGCAGCTGGTCGTCAGCCTCGCCGAGCATCGCCCAGGCTCCGAAGGCGCCCTGCGGCTGGGGGACCTCGCGGTCGGATGCGACGGGCGGCGGATGTACCTGGCCGCGCCCGCGCACGGGGTCCGGATCGAGGCGAGCGCCATCCACGCCCTGAACCTGCGCGTCCACACTTCTCCGATGGCCCGGCTGATCTCCGAACTCTCCCGCGCCCAGGGCGCGCAGGTCACCCGCTTCTCCTGGGGCGCGCTCCAGTCCCTGCCGTTCCGGCCCCGGCTGCGGCACGGCCGCATCATCCTCTCCCCAGCCTCCTGGCGGCTGTCCGCCACCGAGCTGCCGCCCGCACGGGCGCCGTGGGAACAGTGGGAGAAGGCCCTGCTCGACCTGCTGGACCGGCGCCGGGCACCGCGGCGGGTGCTGCTGGCCGCCGACAGCCAGGGCCTGCCGCTTGACCTGGACCAGAGCGGCCACCGCGTCCTACTGCGCTCCCACCTCACCTCAGCGCCGCACGCCGTCCTCGTGGAGACGCCGGCACCGACGGACCTGGGCTGGGCGGGCGGCCGGGCGCACGAGTTCGCCCTCCCGGTCACCGCCACCCGGCCCCCGGCCTGGCCGCGCCTGCCCAAACCCACCACGATGCGGACCGTGCGCCGTGGCCACGGCGACGTCCCGGGCACCTCCTGGGTGCTGCTCGCCTCGCTGTACGGCGACCTCGCCCGCCAGGACGTGATCCTTACCCAGCACCTGCCGGACCTTCTGGACCGCCTCGGGGGACCGGAGTGGTGGTTCGTCCGATTCCGCGACCCCCGCCAGCACCTGCGGCTGCGCATCGCGCTGCCCAACCCGGCCGGCTTCGGCCCCGCCGCCACCGTGATCAGCACCTGGGCCAACGAGCTCCACCAGGCCGGGCTGCTGTCCGAAGTCGCCTACCCCACCTCCTACACGGAGCACGGCCGTTGGGGCGAGGGCCCCGCCTGGGCCGCAGCCGAGCGGGTCTTCCGCGCCGACTCCGCTGCCGTCCTCGCGCAGCTGTCCCAGCCCGACCGGCCGCAGCGGCTGGCCCTGCTGACCGCCCACGCCGTCGCCATCGCTGCCGCTTTCACCGGCTCCCCCTCCGCCGGGCTCCGCTGGCTCGTCCGCAACGTCCCCGCCAAGCCTCCGACCGCCATCCCCCGGCCCCTCTTCCAGGAGGCCGTGCGCCTGGCCGACCCCGCAGGCGACTTCGCGGCGCTGCGCGAACAGCCTGGCGGCGGCGCGATCGTGGACGCCTGGGCCGACCGGCACCAGGCCCTCGACACCTACCGCCGCTTCTTCCCCGGCCCGCACACCCGGGGCATCGCGCCGGACGACGTCCTCGGCTCGATGCTCCACTGCTCCTACGCCCGCGCGTTCCGCATCGACTTCGACGACGAGGCCCAAGTCCTGTACCTGGCCCGCGCCGCCGCCTACGCCCGCCTCTCCCGGGACGGTGACCTGTGACCGAGCACCCCGCCCTCCAGCTGTCCGACCGGATCGCCGAACTGCTCGCCGACCCCAACGAGGCGCCCGTCGGATGGACTTCGCGCCCGCATTGGCGCCAGTCCCTGGCCACCGGTGCCCCCGGCATCGCCCTGCTCCACGTCGAGCGCGCCGCTGCCGGCCGGGGCCCGTGGGAACCTGCCCGCGCGTGGCTCGCTGTCGCGGCCGACGACCAGGTCACCAGCGGCCCGGACAGCCACCTCTACTACGGCGCCCCCGCTCTGGCCCATGCCCTCGGATGCGCCGCCCAGGCCCGGCCCGGCTCCTACCGGCGGGCCCTGTCCCACCTCGGCCAGGCGGTCGCCGCCGACGCGGTGCGCCGCTGCGAGGCGGCTCTCGCCCGGATCGACGCCGGCGAACTCCCGGCCCTCTCCGAGTTCGACGGCATCCGCGGCCTGGCGGGCATGGGCTCGGTGCTACTGGACCGGGCGCCGCGCGGCGAGGCGATCCGCGCCGTGCTGACCTACCTGGTGCGTCTGACCGACGACGTCAAGCACGACGGCCAGGTGCTGCCCGGCTGGTGGGCCCTCAGCGGACCCTCCGGCAAGCCGGACGGCCGTTTCCCCGGCGGGCACGCCAACAACGGCCTCGCGCACGGGATCGCCGGTCCGCTCGCCCTGCTCGCCCTCGCCCTCCGCCACGGAGTTGAGGTGGACGGCCAGCGAGCAGCGATCGGCACGATCCTGGCCTGGCTGGAGCGCTGGCGCGACCGGCACGCCTGGCCGTACGTAATCACCCCCGGGCACCTGGCCGGCACCGTCCGCGGGCCGCTGGCTCCGCAGCGGCCAAGCTGGTGCTACGGCACCGCCGGAATCGCCCGCGCCCAGCAGCTCGCCGCCCTCGCCCTCGGCGACTCGCGCCTGCGCCAGGACGCCGAGGAAGCCCTCGCCGCCGCGCTGCTGGACCCGCCGTCGCTGGCCGCGACCACCGATATCTCGCTCTGCCACGGCTACGCCGGGCTCGCCCACATCGCGCACCGGGCCGCCGCCGACGCCTCCCCGCGCACCGCGGCCCGGCTGCGCTCCGCCGCCGACCTTCTCCTGGACACAACCCACCCGCCGCGCACCGACCCCGACGCCCAGGCCCGGCGACTCCTCGCCTCGGCGGCCGGGCCCGACCTCCTGGAAGGCGCAACCGGCACCGCTCTCGCGCTGCTCGCCCCCGCCACCCACGCCGCACCCGCGACCCGCTGGGACGCCTGCCTCCTGGCCGCCTGACCAAGGACCGACCGATGACCGCCTGGATTCAGCACAACCTCACCTTCCCCGACCCCGCCACCGTCGAGCAGACCGCCGCTCACCACCTCGCCCCCGCCCTCGCCTTCGCCCAGAACTCTGGTGACCTGGAAGGCTGGTGGTACATGCGCAAGCACGGGCTGCGGCTGCGCTACCTCGCCGACGCCCCCGTCCCCATCGTCACCTCGCTCCTGGACACGCTCGTCGAGGAAGGACTCCTCACCGGCTGGGTGACCGTCACCTACGAGCCCGAGACCGAGGCGTTCGGCGGCCCCGAGGGCATGGAGATCGCCCACCGGCTCTTCCACACCGACAGCCGTCACCTGATGGCCCGCGCCGCCCAGCCCGACCCGCCCGCCCTCGGCCGCACCGAGACCGTCGTCGTCCTCGTCTCCGCCATGCTTCGCGCCGCCGGCCTCGACTGGTACGAACAGGGCGACGTCTGGAGCAGGGTCGCCGACCTGCGGCCCGAGCCGCCCGCCCTCGCGCCCGAGCGGGTGGCCACCCTGACCGCCGCGATGCGCCGGCTGATGATCCTCGACACCCGCCACCTCACCCGCCCCGGTGAACCGCTCGCCGGGCGTGCCGACTGGGTCGCCGCCTTCGAGAAGGCCGGGCAGGACCTCGTCGGCCTGGTGCGCGACGGCCGGCTCACCCGCGGACTGCGGGCCGTTCTCGCCCACCAGGTGCTCTTCCACGCCAACCGCGCTGGCGTACCCGTCGAGCACCAATCCGCCATCGCCGCAAGGGCGGTGGCCGCCGTCTTCCACTCCGGCGAGGACCCCGCGCCCTCGCAGTCAACCATCCGCACAACCACTAGGGTCGCCCACGTGACTACTCTCAGCGACAGCACCACTCCGACCGCCGACGATCTGCGCGACGCTCTCACCGAGCGCCTGCTCGCCGGGAAGCACATCACCAGCGCCCCGGTCGAGGGCGCCTTCCGCGCCGTCCCGCGCGAGCACTTCCTGCCCGGATTCCCGCTCGACGTCGCCTACGCTGACAACCCGACCTACACCAAGACGGACGGGTCCGGCACGCAGATCAGCGCGGCCTCCCAGCCGACGATCGTCGCGATGATGCTGGAGCAGCTCGGAGCCCGGCCCGGCGAGCGGATCTTCGAGGCCGGTGCCGGGACCGGCGTCAACGCGGCCTACATGGGGCACATCGTCGGCCCGGACGGGCACGTGGTCGCCGTGGACGTGGACGACGACCTCGTCGACGGCGCCCGCAAGCACCTCGCCGACGCCGGGGTCGACAACGTCACCGTGGTCCTCGGCGACGGCGCCCTCGGCCACCCCGAAGGCGCGCCGTACGACCGGATCATCGCCACCGTGAGCACCAGCGAGATGCCCACCGCCTGGCCCCAGCAGGTAAAGCCGAGCGGCCGGATCGTCCTGCCACTGCGCCTGCGCGGCACCGCCAGCCGCGTCATCGCCTTCGAGCGCGGCGAGGGCGGCTGGAGGTCCGTCAACGACCGGCTCGCCGTCTTCATGCCGCTGCGCGGCAGCATGGACGACGAACGGCGCACCGTCACCCTCACCCACCAGGGCGACGTCACCCTCCAGGTCCACAAGGACCAGACCGACGCAGTCAACGCCTCCGAACTGCTGGGCGTCCTCGACACCGAGCGCCACAACGTCTGGACCGGCGTGACCATCCCGGCCGGCACCACCTACGAGTACCAGGACCTGTGGCTGGCCCTCCGGATGCACAACTCCCTGATGCGGATGAGCGTCACCGGCGATGCCCGCGAACGCGGCATCGTCCCCATGTTCGACTGGGGCGCCATGGCCACCGTCCACGCCGACTCCCTCGCCTACCTCACCCTGCGCCCCAGCGAGCCCGACGCCGACGGCCGCAAGACCTACGAGACCGGCGTGATCGGCCACGGCCCCAGCGGCGAACTGCTCGCCGATCTCGTCGCCCGCGAGATCGGCACCTGGCACGCGGGCTACCGGGGCCGCAGGCCGCGCTTCGAGCTGCCCGACGCCCCCGCCGTCGCCGACCTGGCGGCCGGCCGGTTCGTCCTGAACCGCCCCCACCACCCGATCACCGTCATCTGGGAGTAGCCGCGTGCACCCGACCGGACCCATAGCCCAGCGCTTCCCGCTGGTCGCCCGGATCCGGCCCGCGTGCCTGCCCCTCGACGCCCGTGTCGGCCAGCTCTCCGAGCTGGCCGACACGGCCGCGCGGCAGACCGCCCCGGGCCCGGCGTCCACCGTCTTCAACCAGGCCGCCCTCCTCGCCTCCGACGTCGGGCTACCCGACTACGCCCGCGAGCTGTGCCACCGCCACGCCGCGCTCTACCTCACCCGCGGCCCACTCCCGGCAATGAGCGCCATCCGCGGCCTCGAACCCCTCGTCAACCTCGCCCGCCTCAACCTCCGAGCGGGCCAACACCAGCAGGGCCACCAGCTCCTGCTCGACCTCTACCAGGCCATCACCAGCGCCACTGAGACGGTCCTGGACGGCATCACCGTCCCCGCTCAGCTCACCGAGACCGACGAGCAGCGTGCCGAGGTCCGGGCGTGGCTGTGGCGCGTGGTCATCGCGGACGGCACCCGCGCCCTCACCTGCACCGGACGCTGGAGCGACGCCCTTCGTCACCTCGAAGAGCACCGGGGTGTCGGGCTGCGCATGCTCGACGGCCGCCAGACCGCCGTCCTCGCCGCGGCCACCACGGGAGATCTCCCCCGCGCCCTCGCGCTCCTGAGCGGCACCGAGCCAGGAAACCCCTGGGAGAACGCCGTCACCGCAGTGCTCACTGCCCTGTGCTGCCCTGGCGACCAACACGCCGCCGAAGCGGCGATCGACCGCTGGCTCGCGCTCGCCGCGGGCGACGGCCTGGCCGTGTTTACCACCCGCCTCGGCCTAACCGCCTTCGACACCACCGGCCCGGACACCCCTGCCACGAGGAAGGTCGCGCGGCAACTGACCAGCCAAACGATCGAATGCGGCGACGGCTACGCAGCCCGTGACGTCCTCGACCACCCGGCCGTCGCCGCCACCATGTTCCCCGCCGAACGGCACCAGCTCACCGGGACCGTGACCGCCTGCGGCCTGGACCAGGGCGATCTACCGGCCGACCTGCAAAGCGACTTCGCCACCGCCCTCGACCGCGCCGCCTCGGCGCTAACCCGCAGTCTGGCCGCCAGCCGATAGGGAACGCATGGACTACAGCACTTGGCCCCGAGTTGTCGTCGTCGACGTGGAGGGCAACGGCGCCCAGCCGCCGGACCTGGTGGAGCTGGCCGCCGTCCCGGTGGTGAACGGCAGCCCGGTGTCCGCCTCCGTGCGCTCCACCCTGGTCCGCCCGCCCCGGCCGATCAGCCCGATGGCCACGCGGGTTCACGGCATCACGAGCCAGGACGTCGCCTCCGCGCCATCGTGGCCGCAGATCGGCGAGCGGGTGCGCGCCAATCTGGAGGGCGCGTGGATCGCCGCGCACAACGCCCACGTGGACTACGGCGTCTTGTCCCGGCACCTGCCGGGGTGGAAGCCGGCCGGGGTGCTGGACACCCTGCGCCTGGCGCGCGCGACCTACCCGCAGGCCGCCGGGTACGGCCTGGACGCGCTGATCGAGCTGTGCGGCATCGACCTGTCGGCCGTCCCCGGGAAGCGCCACCGAGCCGCCTTCGACGCCCACGCAGCCGCCCTGCTGCTGATCCACCTCGCAGGGCACCACGCCACCTGGACCGCTCTGCTGGCCGCTGCCGTCCCGCCTGGCCTGCCCGGCCACCCCCAGCCGCAGGAAGACCCGACCTTGTGGTGAGCGGCCCGGCCCGAATCGAAAACGTGGTCTTCGACCCGGGCTCGCCGAGAACCGCCGGGAACCTCCCGGCGCTTGGATGCGAAATCGAACAGGGAGCAGGATCAACCCCCATGGAAGAGCTGCTGCAAGTCGCCAACTTGGTTGCTAATAAGCTGAATTCGCGCTTCGCGGACGATCCCGAAAAGCTCCGGATGCTGCAAGGACTCAAGGTCCAGGAGGAGGCCGGCGAACTCGCCCAGGCCATCATCGGAGCCTTGGGCCTCAACCCGAACAAGGGCCACTCCCACACCTGGGACCACGTGCGCGCTGAGGCCTGCGACACCGCCCTCACCGCCCTCGTCACGCTCTGCATGCTCGGCGGCGACCCCGAATGGTTCCTCACCGAGCACCTGCGCACCATCCGCACCAAGGCCGAGGGCTGGGAGGCAACCGCTTGAGCACCACGCCGCAGCTCGACCTCACGGCCGAAGACGAGGCCGAGATGATGGAGTACCGCCCGCCCGAGAGCGACGCCGAACTCATCTCCGGCCGCAAGGCCAGCGTGCTGGCCACCGCCCGCGCCCTGCCCCGCCTGGTCCTCCTCGCGCTGCGCCTTGGCCGCCAGGCCGACCCGGGCTCCCTCACGATCATGCTGGTGTGCGCCGTCGTCGCCTCGACGGCGAGCGCCTTCGGCCTGCTGGCCACCACCGGCATGATCACCCACCTTCTGGCCAGCACCGGTTCGATCAGCCAGCGCCTCTCCGACTCCCTGCCCTCGATCATCGTGCTGGCCGCGATGGCCGCCGCCGGCTCGCTGCTGGACATCGTCGGCGGCTGGGTGTCCGACCGGCTCGGCCCCAAGATCAACCGCCTGGCCGAGATGGAGCTGATCGAGGCCGCGACGCGCGCCGAGCTGTCCGCCTACGACGACCCGAAGTTCCACGCCGCCTGGGACGCCGGGGACCGAGGCGCGGTCTCCACCCGCGACCTCGTCTCCCAGGTCCGCGACCTGATCACCCACGCCGCCTCGCTGGCCGCCGCCACCGTGGTGATCGCCACGATCCACCCCCTGCTGCTGCCCCTGCTCGTCCTGGCCGTCCTGCCCCAGGCGCTGGCCCGCACCGCCGCCGCGACCTCCCTGCACCGCGCGATGCTCGCCATCTACGGCCCGCTGCGCGCCGCCGCCGTACTGCGCTGGTACCTGTGCGATCGCCGCTCGGCCGCCGAGGTCCGTTCCAACACCTTCGTCCCGTTCCTGCTGCGCCACCACGCCCGCGCGGTGAAGAAGATCAGCGCCACCACCGACGAGGCCGCCGCCCGCTCCGCCCGCCTGAACCTGTACGGGTCGGTGGTGTCCGGCATCGGCGCCGCTCTGGTGTGGGGTGGCCTGGCCTGGCTCCTGGCCACGGGCCGGGTCTCCCTTGCCGCCGCCGGAACCGCCGTCATCGCCCTGCGGGCGGCCTCGGCGAGCCTACGCAACGCGGCGAGCTACGCGGCCGCCGTCCACCGCACCGGCTTGTGGGTCGGCGACTGGAGCAGCTTCATTGAGCTGGCCGGCGCCCAGCGTCGGAACCGCGGCACCCAGGCCCCGCCGGAGGAGACCGCCGTGATCGAGGCCAGGGGCGTCACCTACACCTACCCCGGCTCCGACAAGCAGGCCCTGCGCGGCGTGGACTTCCGCGTCAGGCGCGGAGAGATCGTCGCCGTGGTCGGGGTGAACGGCGCCGCGAAGTCCACCCTGATGCGGCTGCTGTGCGGCCTGACGCTGCCCGGCGACGGCGCGGTGACGTGGGACGGGCGCGACACCCGCGATATGGACCCGGACCTGCTGTGGGGGCACACCGCGTTCGTCCAGCAGGACTTCTCCCACTGGCCGCTCACCGCCCGGCAGAACATCACGCTCGGCCAGCCCACCGGCCGGGGCGACGCCGCCGTGCTGGAGGCCGCCGCCGCCACCGGCGCCGACGAGGTGATCGCCGAACTCGACCGGGGCCTCGACACCCTCGTGTCGCGGGAGTTCTGGGGCGGCACCGACCTGTCCGAAGGCCAGTGGCAGCGCATGGTCACCGCCGCCGCGTTCCACCGGCAGTCCGATCTGCTCATCCTGGACGAGCCGACCAGCGCCATGGACCCGAGGGCCGAACACCGGATCTTCAACGGCCTGGCCGGCATCGCCAAGGACCGTGCCACCGTGCTGGTCACCCATAACCTGGAGAACACCCGGGTCGCGCACCGCATCGTCGTCCTGGACCACGGGCGCGTCATCCAGGAAGGCACCTTCGACGAACTCGCCTCCACGCCGGGCATGTTCGCCGACCTCCGGGCGCTGCAGCACGACCGCAGCGGGGTGCCAGCGCAGAGGCCGCCACTGACCGAGACCCCCGGCACGACCAGCAAGGAGCGGACCGCGTGAGCGACCAGCAGATTGCCTCCCGGCCCAGCACCGCCGAGGAGCTTCGCCACCAGCTCGCCGATCGACTGCTCGCTGACAAGAAGATCCGCACCAGCGCGGTAGAGACGGCGATGCGCGCCGTGCCACGCGAGCTGTTCGTCCCCGGCGTCCCCCTCGCCACCGCCTACGCCGACGACACCGTGTCCATCAAGACCGACGAGGCCGGGACGTCGATCAGCGCGGCGTCCCAACCGCGGATCGTGGCCCTCATGCTGGAGCAGCTCCAGGTCGAACCCGGCCACCGGGTCCTGGAACTCGGCGCTGGCACCGGCTACAACGCGGCCCTGCTGGCCCACCTGACCGGACCGGCCGGACGGGTCGTCACCATCGACGTCGATGACGACCTGGTCCGCGGTGCCCGCGCCAACCTCGCCCGAGCGGGCGTCACCGGTGTGGACATCGTCCTCGGCGACGGCAGGCTCGGCCACCCCGACACCGCGCCGTTCGACCGGATCACCGCCACCGTCGGCGCCTTCGAAGTCCCCCGGGCCTGGCTGGACCAGCTCCACCCCGCCGGCCGTCTCCTCGTCCCGGTGCGCCTGGCCGGGGCAGTGTCGCGGACCGTCCCCTTCGTCAGCGACGGCCACGGCGGCTGGATCGGCGACGGCAGCGAGATGGCGGGCTTCATGCCGCTGCGCGACCCCGGCACCACCCCGGCCGGGTCCAGCGCCATCGACCTGACCGGCACCGGCGCGGCCACCCTCCAGCCCAACCGGGACAACCTCCATGCCACCGACCCGGCCGCCCTAACCGGGGTCCTGAACACCCGGCACACCATCGTGCCCACCGGGGTGTTCGTCGGCCGCCAGGAGTCGTTCGAGCAGCTGTACCTGTGGCTCGCCTGCCGCCTGCCCAACCCGCCGATGTGGCTGCGGTCCGCCAAAGACGCGTTCCCGGGCCTGCCCGCCCAGACGATGGCCACCACCGCAGGCGGCTCCCTCGCCCACCTCGGCTACCACCTCACCAAGGACGGCGGCGACCGGTTCGAACTCGACTTCCACGGCTACGGCCCCGGCGGCGCCGACCTCGCCGCCCAGCTCGCCGCCGAAGCCGCACTGTGGGACCACCGCTTCCGCAACCACCCCGCCGTCATCGCCATCCCGGCCACGCCGCCGACCGCCGACCCGGACCGTGGCCGCTTCGTCCTGGCCCGCTCCACCACCCCGATGACCGTCACCTGGAACACCGAGGACCCCCGTTGAACGAGCAGCACAGGATGATCGCCGTGCTCGGTGAGATGGCCGAACTCGGACAGGACGCCGTCGAAGGGCACCGCGCTGTCGGACGGGAGGCCGGAGAACTCGGGGTGGACCTGGTCCTCGCTGTCGGCGGCGCGCTGGCCGAGCAGCTGGCGCTCGCCGCCGGTGCAGCGGGCGTGGAGACCGTCGCGATCGTGCGCGACAACGACACCGCCGCCGCCTGGCTCCAAAGCGAGGTGCGCCCCGGCGACGTCGTCCTCGTGAAGGGCTCCCGCTCAGGGAAGCTCTGGCAGGTCGCCGAGACCCTGGCCGGGCAGCAGGTCACAGCCTGGGGCGACTGGAACCGTACGAAGGAGGAGACCACCGCATGATCTCGTACAAGCTGCTCGCCGAACAGGCCCTGGCCGAGGGCGTCCAGAAGCTCGCGGCCGGAACCGTCGTCCGCGATCCGCAGGGCCGCATCCTCATGCTGCGCCGCAAGCAGGACGACGTCTTGCCCGGCCTGTGGGACTACCCGGCCGGCGGACTGAACGACGGCGAGGACCCCCGGGACGGGGCGATCCGGGAGCTGGCCGAGGAGACCGGCATCATTTGCCCCGACATCGAGTACGTGCGGGCCCTGGACTTCATCAACTCCCGAGGCGGCCTGACCCGCCAGTTCGTCTTCACTTGCACTGTCCCCGACGAGACCGCGGTGACCCTCTCCGAGCACGACGCCTTCGGCTGGTTCCACCCGGACGAACTGCCGCCGACCAGCGACGGCTACCGCGAGGTGATCACCTGGCTCACCCACCGCCTCGCCGCCGGATGGAAGCCCGCCAGCCGCTACCTGGCCACGATCGACCGGCCGATGACGTGGGCCTGCTTCCTGGTGCGCGACCACGAGGGTCGCGTCCTCGGGATGCGCAACTCCGTGGACACCGAACGCTGGGACTGGCCCGGCGGGAACTCCGAGCCCGGCGAGTCTCCGTTCGAGACCGCGCTGCGCGAGGCCCGCGAGGAGATCGGCCTCGACCTGCTCGCGGAGAACCCGGACCCGGTCGGCCGGCAGCGGCTGATCGCCGTCATCCACCAGCAGGCCGACCACGTCCGCCCCGTGCCGTCGATCGGCTGGGTCTTCGACGGCGGCACGCTCACCGAGGAGCAGCAGGCCCGCATCGTCCTCGATCCGGACGAGCACTGCGAGTTCCGCTTCGAGACGGACTACAACTGGCGCCACTTCCTGACGCCGAAGGAGTACCGGCAAGACCTCCAGGTGCTGCGCGCCGCCCGCTCCGGCCGGGTGCTCTACATCGAGCGTCCGACCCCGGAGCACCAGGACTTCGAGGGCATCGTGGTGTTCGTCACCACTCCGGACGGCGAGCTGCTGGTGCACCACCGGGACGAGAAGGAGGGCATCGCCTGGCCGGGCTACCGAACCCCGATCGGCGGGTGGCGTGAGCACGATGAGACGCCGCGCGAGACCGCGACCCGGGAGGTGTTCGAGGAAGCCGGGATCACCATCACCGACGTCCGGGAGCTGCCCGGCCCCCGTCACGAGCGCGTCTCGGCGATGACTCGCGTCCTGCACGCGGTGTACACCGGCCCGAAGGACGCGATCCGGCTCGGCGACGAAGGCCAGAGCATCGCCTGGGTGCCGTTCTCCGAGGTCGCCGCGCTCAAGACCCCGCCGTACGTCGCCCACTACCTCGACCTGATCGGAGCCTGAGCATGTCCGACTTCTACTGCGAGCAGGTGCTCAACGGCCTCACGTCGGTGGACACCGTCCAGGAGACGGACTCGGTCCTGGCCTTCCACCACACCAAGCCCAGCTACCCGGTTCACATCGTGGTGATCCCCAAGCAGCACGTCCCCTCGCTCGAAGACCTGGGCGTCGGCGGCGAGGAGCTGCTGACCGAGGTGATGCGGGTTGTCCGGGAGGTGGCCGCCCTGGTCCGGGCCGAGCACGGCGCCGCGTGCGTCGTGACGAACCTCGGCGACTACCAGGAGTCCAAGCACCTCCACGTGCATGTCCTCTACCGGGGCGACAAGCCCGAGGGCCTGGCCTGAACCCGGCTGCGCCAGCGGACAGGAGACCGCCCACGATGCCGAAGTGGATTCCCCCCGCCGAATACCTCAAGACGATGCCGCAGGCGCTCCACGGCTGCGCCGTGTTCGTTACGGACCAGCGCAACCGGGTCCTGCTGCTTCACGAAGCCCCGAACGAGCAGCGGGACGCCTTCGGCGCCGAGCCACGCTGGCTGTTCCCCGGAGGACGCCTCGACCACGGCGAGAACCCGCTTCGGGCCGCGGCACGCGAGACCCTGGAGGAGACGGGCCTCGACCTCACCGGCATCCTGCGCCCTCTGGCGACGGACTTTCGCGACCCGACCAAGCATCGGCCGGCCGTGACGGACTACCACTTCGACGGGGGCTGGCTCACCGCCGCCCAGGCCGGAGCGATCCGGCTGTCCGACGAGCACGACAGCTACGCCTTCCGCAGCCTCACCGACTGGCAGCCGATCCTGCCGCCCAACCGCTACGACCTGCTGTCTTCGCTCACCCAAGCCCGCACGGAGAGCCGCCAGCTCGTCCTGCACAACGGGCGTCCAATGTAGAACCCGTGACACCACAGCCAGTCCTACCCGAGGAGCCGACCTTGGTCCGCATCACCAACTTCAACGCTTACAAGCTCAAACTCACCGATCGCAACACCCCTGGCTGGAGAGCCCGCGTCACTGCCATTCAGGAGGTAGCGCCCGACATCCTGACCCTCCAAGAAGTCATCGTCGACGAGGATCTGAAGGAAAACGAGACGGAGCTTGACCGCGCGCAGCGATGGCGAGCCGAGGCCGGCGAGATCATCGGATCCCTCGCGGCCGACTGCGGCCTGACCGCCACGACGATACGTGCGGACGGAACGCCTGGCGCCATCGCCATGGCGAACAACCAGCACCGGGGCTGGTACACCGCCATCCTCTGGAACCCGGACACCGTGCGCGCGGTACCTGGGGGGTTCCGCCCGTTCGGCGCACCAGACTTCTGGCATAGCTGCACGGCCCTGCAACTCAATGTCGGCGCGGCGGAGCCCCTCCTTGTCGGGAGCTACCACGGTGATCCGTTCCGGCCCGACGGCCGCGCGAACGAGGCTCTACGGCTCAAGGGGATCTTCCGCCGCACCGGCGGGGCGAAGCCGGGCATCCTGGCGGGCGACTTCAACTCCATCTCCGCCGCCACCACGTCCGACGGCAAGTGCTATGACGCCGAGCCCTACACCGACCAGGACCACGACGACCTCGAGTACCAGTGCATCGCCGAGACCGTCGGCGGGGAGAACCTGGCCGACCGCCGGCAGACCGCAGCGTTGCTGAGGCGCGGGTTCATGGTCGACGCCGCCGCCCACCTGGCGGAACCGTGGCAGCCGACCGTCGGCTACTGGGCCGACGGGCAAGGCGATCCGGATCCGTGGGGCGAGCGCCGCATCGACCTGATCCTTGCGACCCGGCCCGTCGCCCCCGCCCTGGTCCACTACCGTGCCCACGTCAGCCCGGCCAGCGAGGCTGCGGCCGACCACCGCCCCGTCTACGCCGACCTGGACGTCAGCGCTATCCCGGCCCCGCAGGAGACGCGGTAAGTGCGCATCGGTGTGGCTGTGGCCTGGCAGCGCGCGAGCGGCGGCGACTGGACGGGCTACGCCGCCGACATCGCCGCCCGGGCCGCGATCCGTGCCGGCTCCGGGACGACGGACGCCCCGAACGCTCAGCCGAGTCGAACCTCCTCGACAACGTCCCAGGTGTAGTAGCCCAGGTCAGGGTGCTGGTACTGGTTGACGAGGTGCACACGGTCGATCGTGATGTCCACGCGCGGGGGCCGCAGCGCCCGAAGCGCCCGGTTCAGGTCCCGGCTGGAGAAGTCCGAACGGGCGTAGGCCAAGGATGCGTGAGCCCAGAATCTGGCTTCCTTCTCCCGCAGTGAGACGCCTGGCACCTTCTCGGCTGCGGTCCGGACCCGGTCGTTGAGCGCGGCCATCCCGTCCTCCGGGTAGACCGCGACCGTCACCGCGGTGATGCCGGGCCACACCGGTCCGAGCTGGACCCGGAACGGCTGTATGCCGGCGAGCTCGTCGCGCAGGGTGCCGCGGAACTGAGCCAACTGCTCGGCATCGAGCGCGTGGTGGATGCCCTGGACGGTGGAGTGCAGCCACTCCTCGGGGATCACTCCGAGCTGGTCACTGTACTGAGAGAGCAGTTCAGCGTGGGCGCGAGCGTACTCGCGGTACTCCTCGTACTCACTGAGCAGTACAAGGACGTGCGGGAACGGGCCACCGTCCTTCCAGATCTTGCTGGGGACAAAGAAGGTCTCCAATGCCTATCTCCTCAAGTCGTGCCCTGAGAACCGAAGTTCGAAATGTTACGGTCAGTCAGCGCCCCACGGCACACGCACAGGCTTGTCCGGCCCCGCCTGCCTGTGATGACCGCTCAGGCTATGGCGGGAAGCACTCCGCGTGGCCAATGGCCGAGCCAGAATGTCGCGGTGGACGGCTGCGGCTGGCCCTCGGTGGAGCCGTCGTGGGGCAGGAGCTCGGTCGGGGCGATGTAGCCCTCTCCGGGCTCCAGGCGGAGGCGATAGACGCCGATCTGGTGGCCGCTGGCGATGTAGGCGCGCAGGTCGTCGGTGTGCGGATAGCGGTTGACCGGGTCGCGGTACAGGGTGCGGCAGATGGTGCGGATGTCGAGGTCGCCGAGCAGGAGGTAGCGGGTGCCGGGGCCGAGGTTGAAGCACAGGCGCCGGCGTCCGGTGTGCTTGGACTGGTAGTCCAGCTTGTCCCAGTTGTCGAGGTGCAGGCCGATGCGGCGGCCGTCCTGGTAGTTGGGGGTGGTGGTCAGGGCCTTGGCGGGGCTGGCGGCCTGGCCGAGGTGGACGGCGTCCGGGTCGCCGAGCGGGTCGGCGAGAGCGGCCAGGCTGGTGGGCGCCGGGCCGTCGGGGAGCCTGACCAGCTCCACCAGCGTGGAATCGGCGGTCTGGGCGGTGGGCTTGAGGCGCGCGGCCAGATCGGAGGTCAGGGGCTGCCAGGGGCCGGCCGGCAGGACGGCCCCTGGTTCGTACTCCGGCTCGCCGCCGGCGATGCGGACCCCGGTGGTCTCGCATCGCGCCATGAGGGCGGCGGGGTCGATGTGGGCGATGGCGAGGTTCACTCCGGGCTCCTCCCGGGTCGGGTCACCGGCGCTCGTCGAGCGTGTCCCCGAAGGTCACGTCCAGCTCGGCGATCAGGGCTTCGGCGAGTTCGGCCTGCTGGGCCCGGTCGATGACCACCTTGCCGAGGCTGGCCACCCCTCGCAGCGAGGTCAGGTCGTTGCCGCGCAGGTCAAGGTCCTTGTACTTGCCCCGGCCGAACTCGGTCAGCCGCAGCGTGCACGCGTCCAGGACCGCCCCGGTCAGGTCGCAGCCGGTGAAGGTCGTTTCGGTGAGCACGCACTTGGAGAAGGCGACCGGCCCGGTGGCCCGGACCTGCTCGAAGCTCGCGTAGTCGAGCTTGCAGTTCTCGAACAGCACGTTGTCCATGGCCAGGCCATTGAGGTTGGCACCCATGATCTTGCAGTTGCGGAAGACGACGCGGGACAGCTTGCTGTCGCTGATGCGGGCGGTGGCGAGGTCGCAGGTGTCGAATTCGACGGAGTCCAGGCGGACCTTGTCGAGCTGGAAGCGGTCGGCCCGCAACCCGCTGACGCGGCCGGTGATGAGGCTGGTGTCGGTCAGGTCCAGGTCCCGCAGGTCGGCGTCGCTGTACTGGAAGTCCTGGACGATGCCCCGGGCGGAGTCCAGGGAGGTGACGTTGGACAGGTAGAGGCCGGGCTCGTTCAGGGTGGGCAGGGTGACGGTGACGCGGCCGAAGGTCCTGCTGTCCATGGGGGGCTCCGCTCTGTCGGGCCGGGCCCGCACCGCGCGGTGCGGGCCCGGAAGGGTTGGACGTGCTACTTGCTCTTCTTGGACCAGTTGTCCCAGGTGGGCCGATTGTCGAACGACGAGCCGGCGTTGTCCCAGGTCGGCCGGTTGTCGAACTTGGCGACCGCGACCGGGTGACTGGACGTCAGGTCGGCAACCACCGGGGAATCGGTGGTGGCCAGCAGTTCGAGGACGGTCATGCTGCTTGCTCCTCTCGGACGGTATCGGACAGTGCGGTGACGAGGGCCTGCCTGGACACGCGGCAGTAGTTGGTTTCGGTGGTGTCCAGGCGCCCGTTCTCGAAGTAGCGATTGCCGGCCTGCGCTCCCCGGCAGAAGCCGAAGAACTCGCACCGGGCCTCGCACTCGTCCAGGCCGGTCAGGAACTCACGCACGTACCGCAGGTGGTGTGCGCGGTCCAGCATGGAGCCGATGGTCAGCTCCAGGACGTTGCCAGCCCGGAAGTCGTTGTACGCCGGGTCGCTGATGCCAGCGAGCTCGGGCGAGAGCAGGACCACGTCCCCGGCTGCGGAGACGGTCGGTATCGGGTCGATCAGCGTGTTGTCCCACGCGGCCAGACCCGCCGTGCGGGCGGCTTTGAGGTAGCCGCCGAGACGGTCGACCTCGCGGACGGCCAGCTCGCGGTGCCGCCGGGACCAGGCGATGGTGCGGCGCCAGAACTCGCGGGCCTGCTCGACCGTGGGAACCGCCCGGTCGGTGTTGACGCCCTCGGTCTCCTCCATGTTCAGCCCCACGCTGTGGCAGCCCAGGCCCGCCATGAAGTCCAGCAGTCCCTCCGGATCGAGGATGGTCTCGGCGCTGACAACCGCGATCACGGAGAACCTGACCTCGTTCTCCCGCAGACGGCCGATGCCCTTCATGATCCGGTCGAAGGCGGGGCGACCGGCCCAGTCGACGCGCTGGTTGTTGAGGGCGGCCGGGCCGTCGATGCTCACCCCGACCCGGAACCCGTACTCGATCAGGAAGTCGCACCAGGCAGGGGTGATCAGGACCGCGTTGGTCTGCACCGAGTGCTCGACCAGGCCGGCCTGCCGCAGCGGCTCGAACGGGGCCAGCAGCTCGGCCAGCCTCTGCCGCCCGACGGCCAGCGGCTCGCCCGCGTGCCAGACGACCTCGACCGGCTCCGGCGAGGCGGTGTCGGCGAACTCGGCGATCGAGGCGGCCACCGCCTCGGCGACCGCCACCGACATCGGGGTGCGCCTGTCTCGGTCGGGCAGGTAGCAGTAGGTGCAGTTGAGGTTGCAGAAGCCGTCGGGCTGCACGACCACCGTGTTCGGGCGGCGGGCGATGCGGCGCCGGTAGCGGGCCAGGGTCTGCATCGTGCTGGCTCCTCACTCGGATCAGAGGGATTCGGTGCCCGGGTCGGTGTCCAGGGCGCTGGCCGCGGTGAGCGGCTGGTAGCCGGGCGGCTGGTGCTCGACCAGGTAGCCGAGCAGGCCGAGCACGACGAGGTGGCCGGACACCACCAGGGCCTTCATGGCGCCGCCGAACAGGTCGCGGTCGGGGCCGCGGTGCTGGGCACTCATGCCACGGCCCCCAGCTCGGCATGGACGATCTTGCCGTCCGGCAGCTGGTCGGCACCCCAGTGGCCGCCGGTGAGGTAGTGGACCAGGGCGATACCCCGACCGCCCAGAGCCTCACGGCCGGCCTCGACCATGACCGGCAGGACGCGGCAGCCGTCGGTAACCCGGATCTGGACCGCATTCGCGCCGAGCCGCTCGATCTCGACCCGCATCCGCAGCCGGCACCCGGTCTTGGACGCGTTGGTCGCCAGCTCCGAGACGATCACCTGGGCGTCATCGACCAGGTGATCCAGACCCCAGGCCGCCAGCTGCACACGCACCAGGCTGCGGGCGGCCGACACGGACTCGGCCCGGTAGGGCAGGTCCACACCGGCCGACTCGGTGCCGCTGGCGGCCGTGGCAGCGGCGGCCAGCGGCTCGGCTCCCGGGGGCATGCCAGCGGTGAACGCCATGACGGAACTCCTGGTGCGGACGAGGGTTGGCCGACGCCAGGCCCGGAACGCAGGACGGGCCTGGCGCCAGGTGCCGCCCCCAGGGGTGGGGCGGCGGCGCGCAACCAGTGAACGACCGTCAGCTACCGAGTGGTGAGGAAAAGTACGCACGTTGCAGGTCCCGGCCGAACCGGAAAACTTGACCGTCCCATTACCCGTTCCCCTGCACACCACGTCACACCGCGACTACGTTGATCGCATGGTGGCCAACGTCGCACTCCGCCTCCGGATGGCCGAACGCCGCATGACGAAGGCAGAGTTAGCCCGCGAAGTGAACGCCGAGGTCAAGATCCTCACGGGGAAGCTCGGCACGGTATCAGAGCGAACGGTGCACAACTGGCTTACGGGCCAGACCCGTTGGCCACCGGTGAAGATCCGCCTCGCGCTCACGGCAGTATTCGACTGCACGCCCGAGGAACTGGGCTTCGTCCCCACCGGGCGGACCCGCAGCACAACGGAGGTCAACGTGAGGCGACGCGACTTCATAGCGGCTGCCGGAGGCACGGCAGCCGCCGTGCTGACCAGCACCGCGGCCGGGCCGCGTCGGATCGGGATCACCGACGTGCAGCAACTGCAGGCCCGCTTCGCCGAGGTCGTCGCCAGCGACCACCGTCACGGCGGCCGGCTCAGCATCGAGACCCGCGCCGCCCAGCTCGCCGACGAAGCCCTCGCCCTCCAGGAGCACGGCACCGCCACCCAGCGGATCAGGGCCCAGCTGTACGCCAGCGCGGCCTCCTTCATGTCGAGCGCGATGTGGGCCGCCATCGACGGCCGCCGCTTCGACGCCGCCCTCCAGCACCACCAGAAGGCCGCGTCCCTGGCCGCCATGTCCGGCGACAGCGGCATCCAGTTCCGCATCTGGTCCCACGCCGGCAGCCTCTACCGCCACCTCTCCCGTCCCGGCGACGCCCTCGCCGCCAACGACGTGGCCCGAAACCTGCCCATCGCCCGCCGCGACCCGCTGTTCGCCTCCCTCGGACACGCCCGCCACGCCGCCATCCACGGCCTGACCGGCGACACCAACGCCGTGCGGCGTTCCCTCGGCCACGCGCAGGACGCCCTCGACCGGGCCCACCCCGCCGCGACCCGCCCGCTGTGGATAACCGCCTTCTACGACCAGTCGGAGCTCCACTCCCTCGCGCTCGCCGCCCACCTGGCCGCCGGGAACTGGGAGGACGCCGAGGCCCACGCGCACCGCAGCGTCGCGCTTCGCCGGGGCGCCATGCAGCGATCCCACGCGATCACCACCGTCCGCCTCGCCCACGCCCAACTCAGCCAGGGTGCCCTCGAGCCCGCCGTCGCCACCGCCATGTCGGTGCCGGCCGAGGTCTCCACCCACCCCCGTGTCACCGGCATGCTGACCGTCTTCGGCACCAAGCTCACCGACCGCGCCGCCGGAAGCGGCCCCGCCCGCACCTGGGCCGAATACGCCCACGAGACCTGGAGGACCAGCGCGTGACCGTCGAACTCCGCCACCACACCGACCTGACCCAGGGCGTCCGCCAAGACCTGCTGGACGTGTACGCGGACGTCCGCGCGCCGCTGCTGCACCTGGCGAACTACCGCGTCGAGTCGTTCGCCGAACGCCTCGACCGGCACGCCACCGAGCCCGGCTTCGAACTCGTCCTCGGCTACGACGGCGACGTGCCGGTCGGGTACGCCTACGGCAACACCGCCGAGGCCGGCGACCGGTACTGGAAGCGCATGGCCGAACCACTGCCCGGCGGCTACACCGACACCCCCGTACTGGTCATCAAGGAGATCGGCGTCCGCACGGCCTGGCGTGGCACCGGCACTGCCCGCCGCATCCACGACGACCTCCTCGCCCACCGCGCCGAGGACCGAGTCACCCTCATGGTCAACCCGCTCGCCGGGGACGGCAAGGTCCAAGATCTGTACGAGAGTTGGGGCTATCAGCCATTCAACAGCCAGCAGCCCTCGCCCGAGTCGCCCAGGCTCACCGCGATGATCCGGGCACTGGCCCTGTAGCCAGGCAGTCAAGCCTTCGGGTACGCCCAGAACCGGGACTCTGGGGCACGCAGGCTGATGCCCGCCATGGAGGAGGCCGCGGCGCGGACACGCTTGTTCAGCTCCGCCATGCTGTCCTTACGGGCGCAGGGTAGCTGTGCCGCTGACGGTCGGGGAGAGATCTCCGGAACTGCCCCACAGGTGCCGACCTGTGCGGTAATGCTGCACGTCATGAAGACTGTTGCCGATGCCCTTGCAGCCTGGAACCCGCCCGCCGAGACCTACGAGGCAGACTCCTACCCGTTCATCTACTGCCGGTCCCTCCTCGTCGAAGCCCCGCACCTCGTGCCTGTGGAGATCACGTCCCGGATCGACCGGGAGGTGATGTCCACGCCCAACAGTCAGGGCAAGGAGCGCAAGAAGCGCCACGACGGACGGTACATGGCGAGGCTGTACCTCAAGGCATGGCTGGAGGAGACCGGTGAGGATGAGTGGAAGGCGATCACGATGCTCGCCGACCGGTACCTGGAACTGCACGGCATCGACGCGCCGGAGGACCGTCACGACCTCCCTCCGCACCAACTCTTGTAACCGCCCTCGGCGACGGAGCCATCGCCGTGCCGCGGCTACCGCCATCCCGGCAAGGCCATGTACAGAGTCGACAGAGGGGCACCTGCTGTCCGAGCCATTCGGAGAGTTCCGTTCCGATACCCGACTGCACCATCAGTCCAGGACACCGACACCCCCGAACTCGCCGCCCGCTCGGACCGCCTCGCCTCCGACCTCGGCCGCCAGATCCGGCCGGGAATCCGCACCAACGCCACCGTCTCCAGCGCGTGGCTGGTGTGGGAACGCCAGCACCCCGCCCCGGTGCCCCGCTACACCTTCGAGCGCGTCCACCAGCTGCACCTCGGCCAGTCCTGACCAACAACGGCCAGGCCGCGCCGCCCCACAGGGAACGGCCACCGCACCAATCTGACGGAGAAGCGATCGTGGAGAAGTTCGTTCCGAAATTCCAGGGCGCGCCGTGGCCCGACGGCGCCCGCGTCCTGCACGTCTACGCCGTTCCGAACCTGCAGACCGACCTCCCCCTGGCCCGGCTGGTCAACGAGTGCCGGGACGCGATGACGCCCTACCCGATCACCCCGATCGGCGACGACACGCTGCACTGCACCATCGAGATGGTCGCCGACACCACCGCGGACAAGATCACCCCGGAAGAGCGCGACGACCTTGTCGCCGCCCTGCATACGCACCTGGCCTTCACCGGCCCGCTGGAAGTCACGGCTGGCAGCCCGATCGCCAACCGGGCCGGGGCCTTCATGGACCTTTCGCCCGACGAGAGGCTGGTCGACCTGCGCGAGCATGTCCGCGACGCGATCCGCGAGGTCCGCGGGCCCGGCGCGCTGCTCCACGACGGCGGCCGGCACCACATCTCACTCGGCTATGCCTGGGCCGAGGCGTCTTCCGACGCGCTGCAGACGGCCCTGCGGAGGATCTCGCCCAGCCACGTCCCCGTTCGCTTCACCGCGCTCCACCTGCTCGACGTGCAGTTCCAGCAGGTCCCGCGTCCGGGTGGCGAGTTGGCCTGGGAACTGACGTGGGAGCCGGTCGCAGCCATCTCCCTCAACAACGGCTCCGACGACGCCCAGCCGTCGCAGCCCGCTCACTGACACCCGTTCGCCGTCTCGCCCGGCGCAGGCACGCGTCGGGCGGGACAACCCTTCCACCAGGCTCCACACCGCAGCCCGTTCTCAGGAGGAACCGCATGTCCGACCCCACCGTCCCCGCCCTGGACCTCACAGCTGCCGGCCCGGCCGCCATCGACTGGCCGGGTCTTCTCCGGCAGGGAACCGGGCCGACCCAGGCCGAGTTCCGCCGGCTCGTCGAGCAGACCACGCACTACCACGGCTACAGCCCCGACCTCGTCTGGGGAAACCTGCAGACCCGTGCCTACGCTGAGGAGGTTCTGCGGCTGGTCGTCGACCTGCATGACATCCCGCGGGACATCGAGGCCGGTGCCGCCGAGCGCGTCGCCCGCGCCCAGTACTTCGGCGTCGGCGGGCGCAGCTTCCACGTCCTGCTCGGTGAGCAGGCGCTGCTCACCGGCATCGGCGGTCCCGAGGTCATGCGTGCCCAGCTCGAACACCTCCTGGGCGCCCTGAAGTTGCCCGGCCTCACCCTCGGCATCATCCCCGCCCGCGCCCGGCTCGCCGTCTATCCCGGCGACGGATTTGGGATCTTCGACGGCGCCCGCGTCGAGGTCGAGGGCTACCGAGGGGGCGAGACGATCACTGACGACCGTGTTCAGATCTTCCACCGGGCCTTCGATCGGCTCCACGAGTCCGCCGTGTACGGCGACGACGCCCGGGCCATCATCACCACGGCCCTGCACACCTGCTGAGCTCCGGCCACCGCTTTCACACCGCGAAGGATCCTGCCGATGTCGACCACCTCCACCGTGCCCGTCGTCCGCACGGGCGAGCGCGCCGGACAGGACAACCGCCCCACCGAGGACCGGATCGTGGTGCTTGACCACGCCCTGGTCGTTCTGGACGGCGTCAGTACCGTCACCGACGATCAGCCGCGCGGCGGCTGGTACGCCGGGGCCCTCGGCGAGCGGATCGCCAACCTGCTGACCCGCACACCCCGATCCGATCTTCGCGAGGTCCTCACCGCAGCCATCGGCGGCCTCGCCCGCGACCACCACTTGATCCCCGGGCGCTCCCCAGCCGCGACCGTCGCCGTCGTCCGCCTCGCGAACCATCAGATCGACGTCGCCGTCCTCGGCGACAGCCCGATCACAGCAATTCACCTGGACGGCACCCTTCTTCAGCTCCGGGACGACCGTCTCGCGCAGCTCGTCGACGCCCAGCCCCAGGCGGCCCTCTACCGGTCCCGGCTCCGCGCCGGCCACGGCTTCGACGAGCAGCACCGCGAAATCCTGCGCGAACTGCGGGACTTCCAGAACACCCAGGTCAACCGCCCCGGCGGGTACTGGATCGCCGAAGCCGACCCCGAGGCCGGTCAGAACGCCTTCGCCGCGACCTGGCCGGCCGAGGGGCTCACCGACCTGTTCCTGGCCACCGATGGCATCACCGAGGCCGTCGATGCCTACCGCCTCCTCACCTGGCCGCAGATCGCCGCCCTCTCTCGCGCAGTCGGGCCGGACGCCGTCATCGACACCATTCGCGACTTCGAAGCCCAGGACCCGGACGCCCGCCACCATCCCCGGTACAAGCCCTCTGACGACGCCGCCCTCGCCCACTGGCTGCTTGCCGCCCCGCAACCCGGCCGCCCGTGATCCGAGCAAGCCAGAATCGGAAACAGCTATGCAGCCAACCAGGGCGATCGATGACAACAACGCGACTATGGTGGGGCAGTGACCTGGAACTTCACCACGAGCCACATCGGCCACGACGGCGTCGGCAACCTCACGATGGAGGTCTGCCACCGTCGCGCGGACTACGGCAATCGGTTCGGTGGGGTGTTCTGGCTCGGCACCCCGCCGCTGCCGGACGGCACGCACGAGCTGGACGTGTGCTGCCCGCTGTGCATGGCGGATCGCGGCCTGACCGTCTCCGGGGTCTGGGGCGGCCCCGCCCGGCTGACCTGCGTGTGCGCTCACTCGTGGACGCCCCGGCTGCCCGGCCTCTCGCCCGAGGACGTTCTGCGGAAGCTCGTGCGCCTGGCTCTCACATCGGATCCCGGTCCCGGTATGCCGTTGTGGCGGATGCGGGCCGACCACGACGCCAAGCCTCCCACCCCACTCCAGCAGGCCGTCCACCCGTACGTCGCCGACGCCTCTCGCGCCCTCAACCGTCGGGAGTGGCAGTTCAGCGATCGGGAGTGCTCCGTGGCCTCCGACCTGCTGACGCGGGCAGGCTGCCGGGTGTTCTGGAGTCCCGAGGCGCTGGAGGCGCTGGCGCAGGAGAGGCCGACCGACGAGGACCACCTCCGCTGGGTTCATGAGAGTCTCCGGGCGCTGGAGGATCACAGCGGGAAGACCGGCGACCGTCTCGGGCAGTTCCTGTCGGACTGCGCCGCCGCGCTGCAGCCAGCTGCCCTTCTGACCGTGAACGACCTGGAGCCCGGCAAGACGTTGTCCGGCATGCCGCCCGTGCTGGATGACGCCCGAGGTGCGCTCGGCAGCGTCCACGTCGTACTGACCGCCGGCGCCACCGGCGACGTCGATTACTGACGCTTGCCACGACCTGCCGCCTCACTCCTTGCCCCACGAGGTGTTCGGTCGGTCCTCGGCGACCCGCCGCTGGCCCTGTTTGTTCATCGGTCCGGGAGTCAGAGGCAGCCGTGCTGAAGATCGAACCGCTCATGGGACTCGGCAGCGCCGTGGGTTGTTAGGACCTGAAGGTTGCCGCCGCTGGGGACCAGTACCCTCACTTTGCGAAGGCGGCCTTCGCCACACATGCAGGGGGACGTCATGGGAGATCCAAGCAGCATCGACCAGCCGGCCTGGTCGGTCAGGCTGTGGCGCTACCTCGACGACCCGCACCGCGGCTGGGTGAGCCTGCTTTACTCCGACGCTCAGATCGCCGGCATCGCTGGGACGCAGATCATCGGCCCCTACCGCTTCACCCCGGTCGACGAAGCTGCTGGCCAGCGCTCGGGGCGGCTGCGCCCGGTGCTGGAGCTGGCCAGTTGGTTCCGTTACCCCAATCAGCAGCCCGCCGCCTCGGGCAGTGCAGGCTGGACGGGGTTGTCGATCCACCAGGAGGTCGGGGCGCTGGCGTCGCTGGTCCTGGGAGTCAGACTGCGCGGCGATGACCCGCGCCCCCGCTACCGCCAGCAGGACGGCGACGTCACCAGCTACGAGGTGTCCGCGCAGGTCGTGCCGAGCGCTCCGGCCTCGCCCTGGTCCTCACCGATCCTGCCGGGTCTGGCGGGCAGCACGGCTGACTTCGGGTCGCTGCAGCCCTACCTGGAGTCGCTGCCTCACCTCGCCCCGGACCACACTGTCCAGCTGGTGCGGGCCGCCAGGCAGTACGCCGATGCCCTGTGGATGGCCGAGGGCGCGCCGGAGCTGGCATGGCTGATGCTGGTGAGCGCCGTCGAGGTCGCCGCGACCGCCCACCAGGCCGCCACCGAGGACTACGCGCTGCTGGTGAAGAAATCCTTCCCTATCTCCGCCGAGGCCCTGATCGCCACGGGTGGGGAGACCCTGCTCGCCAAGGCTGCCGACGCCGAGTTCTACAAGCTCGTTGGGGCCACTGGCCGCTTCCTCGCCTTCGCCAAGAAGTTCCTCCCCAACCCGCCGGACGAGCGCACGACCGACCAGGCTGGCCAGCTGCCGTGGTCCAAGACGAAGATGAGCGCGGCCCTGGAGGCGGTGTACAAGCTGCGCTCCGCCCGCCTGCATGCCGGGACGGCCTTCCCGTGGCCGTTGCTGATCCCGCCACCCGCCGCCGGCGACGGTCTGCCCGCTGAGGTGTTCACCCAGGACACCTACGGGTCGGGGGACACCACGTGGCCGGCTGCGGAGCTGCCGATGACCCTGGCGGTCTTCGCTCACTTGGTGCGCGGCATGCTGCTGCGCTGGTGGGACACACTCGCCGAAGAGAGGGCTCTTCCGAACTCGTCTGGGTAGCCAGCGCCGATCAGCCGCTCACGAGTAGTGATCCGGGCTCAGTGCGCGATCTGACGCAGATGCCTCAAATCGAGTTGCCCGGCGGGGACATGATTCTCACCGCCGCATGAAGCCGGACCGGTAGGCGTGCTGTCGAAGCACGTGCACATCGAATACCGCGCTGACGGGGTGCCCCCCAGAGTGCTGAACCGGCGCTGAAACTCGTGAACAGGGCCCCACCGCCTAGGATCGATGCATGGTCAGCAACGGTGGGAGAGGGTGGGATGACGCCCGGGCCAAGGCCCGCGAGTTCCAGCGTGTTGATCGCAACGTACGGGATGTCCTCGCCCTGATCTACTACCTGATCGCGGCTCAGGACGGCGGCGCCATGGACCAGCTCTCCCTGCGGTCCGTCCGCTACCGCCTGGCCGATCCGCGGCGCCTGCACCGAGCCCTCGCCGAACTGCTGCCCGGCCCAGCACGTGAGGAGGACGGAACCAGGCCGGTCGGGACCGGCCTGGCCGACCTGACGCAGGCACGGCTGCTCGAGCACGCCCAGGACTACGGCCCGTTCACCGGCCCGCCCCCCGTGGAGGGAACGATCTGGAAGCTCTGGCACGCGCTGAACGCCCAGCACGGAGTGCCGCTGGAGGACACCCTGCCGTCCGACATGGTCACCGAGGACGTGTACGGCAGATACCGGTCGAGCGGGATGACCGTCTTCGAGCACGCCGTACGCGAGCTGACCAGCCAAGTCGACCGGCTTCTCCTGCCGGCCAGCGGAGCGTTGAGCCTGTGGGCCCACGTCCGGGTCACTGACGGCGTCCATGCCGGACGGACCGGCCGTCTCAGCGCAGTCACCTGGGGCACCGACGACGAACAGCGCACCTGCACCGACACCCCCGCGACCTTCCGGGTCGACTTCGACGACCGCCGCGAAAGTGCCGACATTGCCCCCGGCGACGTGGAGAAGCTGCCCGAGTGGGACCGCCGGTTCGTCGTCATCCACGCGGGCGAGCCGCTGCCCACCGAGTGGGCTGCCACCGTGCTGCTGGCCGCCGCCGGTCCGTCGCCCGCCTGGCACGACGAAGCCGTGGAGCGCCTTCGGCAGTGGCAGGGCGGTGGACGCATGGTCGTCCTCCTGGCCCGGCCGCTCCACGGTCAGGCGCTGAGCGCCGAGGAGGAGCGGTGGGTTGACTCGGCCGCCGGCTGGGCCGACGAGATCATCGCCCTCGAACCCGACGACCGTTCCTCCCCGCCTCGGCTCACGCCCGACCGGCCAGCCGACGCCGTTCACCACCCTGCGCGCCTGACCCTCATAGCCGCCCCGGGACGTGTTCCGACCCCCGAAGACACACCCTCCTGGGCTCGGACCCACCGCGTCGGCGTTGCGCCCACGATCGCTGGGGCGGTCGAGGCAGCGCTGAGCCGGGTCGGCCGAGGACACCAACGGGCCGCCGGGCATCGCCAGGTGCCGCTTCTCGTCGCCAACTCCGCAGCGTTCATCGGCTGGTCCGTGGAACAGCTGACGGCCGGCACGGTGCTGGAGGAAGCCCGAGTGGAGTGGGTGTGCCGCGAGGAGGATGCCGATGAGCCGATCTCCTGGTGGATCCTGCGCGCCCGCCTTCGACACCAGGACCTCTCTCGCAGCGAGGAGACCGTCCTCGCGCACCCGGGCCTGCTGAGCGTAGTCGTCTACCACCCGCGGGAACCGTGGACGGACACCGAGGTCGTCCTTGTCCCCAGTCCCGCCGCCGCACGGGGGAAAACGCGCGAGTTCCTGCGCCTTCCCACCGTCACCAACAACGTGCGCGCCGGCGGAGGCAACACCGACCGCGCCTGGTCGTTCCTCGTGGAAGGGCTCAGCCTCTTCCTCGACTCCGACCGCCTGCGCGGAAGCGCGTTCCGCAACGACAGCCACCTCACCTCCGCCCGCCGCAGCGTCGTCCGCGTCGCGTTGACCGACAGGGAGTTCGACGACCTCCAGGACCGACTGGAGCTGAGCCCAGTCGGCGCGCCGGAGGTGCACCGGCTGGCTGACCTCATGGCGAACCCGGTCTGCGACTGGGCCACCCTGGGCGCCATCACCACCGCCGTGCAGCCCAACCCGCCAACCGCATCCCTTGACCCGGAGGCCGCGCGCCAGAGGACGCTGCAGTGGCGCGAGGCCGTCCGCCGGGCCACCACCCTCACCGTCCCCCGCCACGAGGGATCGGACGATGCCGCGGGCTCTGCCGCCGTCCGGGACGTCATCGCGATGACCCTCTACGCCCTCCACCTACGCGAACGACAGCCAGTTGCCGAAGTGTCGTGGTGGACCGTGCTGTTCCACCTCCAGGACGACCAGCACCTCATCGACCTGGTGGAGCAAACGCTCCAGAACACCGGCCACGACGTGATCCCACGACTCAGCTTCAGGTCGCCCGACCAGAGGAGAGCCGACCCCATCACCCGGCGGTGGGACCGGTTGAACCGGTTGCAGGACCCGAACCGCCCGCAGGACCCGCGTGCGGGCGGACTACACGACGGCCCTGACCACGGGCCCGGCTCCGGGCCCGACCTCCAGGGCAGCCGCCGCAGCGGCCGGCCCGACCCGATCATCAAAGCGTGCGTCCCTCGCGCTGCCACCGCCGTCCACGCAGTCCTGGAGGACGGTTTCACCGAGCATCAGCGCATCCGCGTCACGGCCGGCCCGTACGAGGGCCGTGCCGGCTTCGCACGACGCCCCGCCTGGAGGCTGGACCGCGAGACCTTGCAGATCGCGGTGCCCCCCGCCACATACGTCGTCGACCTCGACGACCTCGACGGCGCGGTGGAGATCGACGCCGGCCAGCTCGCTAGCCACACGGACGGACGCAGCCGGCCCGGCTCCCCACCTGCCACCCCGAACGACCCGGCTGGCGACCCGACCGCGCGATAGGCTCATTTCGGCGTTGGTCCCAACCTGGCCCGCCGGACGCCGTTCTCCGGGGTCGTCGGCTCCCAGCAGCTCGGCCGGACATCACGGCGCCACCGAAAGCTACGGGAGGGAAACTCGGTGAACGATCTAATGAGCCAGCTGCCCCGTCCGCTGGTTGAGCGGATGGGCCGGATGAGCGGCATGGCGCTGCGCGGCGTCATCGCCCTGGTCGACGAGGAGCCGGACACCTTCGCCGCGCTGGTGGACCGGATCGGCACCTGGGACGACGATCCAGGACGTTCGCCGTATCCAATGCCGCGCTACAAGTTCGCGGTCACCGAGGCGCTGCGCGTCGTCAACAACGGCTTCACGGCTATCGAAGAGCACGGCCCCCTCCTCAATGAGGCGGTGGTGGAAGGCGCCCGGCCGCTGATCGAGTCGTTCGCGCCCGCGGAGTTCCGCGACGCCGCCCTGCAGAAGCTGGCGACCTTCCCTCCCGGCAGGGAGCCGATGGACCTCTCCGGCGGCGATGAAGTCGGGCCGGTGGATTACGTCATCGCCGCGGCAGCGGCGGCGTGGATTGCCGGCGGCGCTGGCGGGCGCGTGGCGATGCAGCAGAACCTGCGGCTGGCCTTGTTGAAGGAGGTCCGCCGCGCAGAGAGCGTGGCCACCGGCGCGCCGGAACGCGAACAGGTCAACGACGTCAGCGACGCTGACGCGCTTGCTCTGCTCGCCGACCTGTACGGCGAGGACTACGTCCGCCTGATCCCCGGCCCGCGTCAGCGGGGCCCCTGGGAGTGGGACATGCTGGCCGTCCTGAAGATGCACCTGCTGGAAACGCCCGCCGACGCCACCACCTCGGAGCAGGCCGAGGAACTCAAGGCCAAGCTTCTCACTGTGCTGCAGGCTGCCACGGCCACGCTTACCCAGGCGCCGAAGCCCTCGGTGCGCACGGTCGGTAAGCGGGTCCAGCCCAAGCGCCAACCGAAGCGCCAGCGGAAGGGCAAGTCTTAGGCGGCGCTCCGGGTTGACCGGACGCCTGCAGGGCCTCCGCCCGACGTAGCGGGTGGCCAGCTCGTCATCCCACGGACGCAGCCTGCGACATGCTCTAGGGTCAGATGCGGCTGACAGGCACGGCGCCTCGGGGCCGGAAAGGTGAACGAACCGATGCTGGGACAACGTCGAATCGCGGTTTTCGGTGCGGGCTACATCGGCCTCGTGACGGGCGCCTGCTTCGCGAAACTGGGGCATGACGTCGTCGTTCGCGACATCCAGCGGGAGCGCGTCGAGCTCCTCCGGAGCGGTGGAGTTCCGATCCATGAGGACGGGCTGGCGCCCCTGATCGCGGAGAACGCCGACCGTCTGACGTTCACCTTGGACGCGGAAGAGGCTGTCCGCGACGCTGACGTCGTGTACGTGTGCGTGGACACCCCGTCGACGCCCTCCGGGGATGCCGATCTGTCCAGGATCTGGCAGGTGATCGAGACCCTGCGGGATGCTCGTCATCTGGCTGCGGTGGTGGTCAAGAGCACGGTGCCCGTGGGCACCGGCGCCAGGGTCAGGGCCGCGATGGACCGCGCCGGTCTCCGGCATGTGGGGTACGCGTCGAACCCGGAGTTCACCGCGGAGGGCCAGGCAGTGCGGGACTTCATGCACCCTGATCGGGTGGTGATCGGCGCTGACGATCCCGAGACGGCGAAGTTGGTCGCCCTTCTGCACGAGGGCGTGGACGGCCCGATCGCCGAGATGGACGTCCGCTCGGCGGAGATGGTGAAGCTGGCAGCCAACGCGCTGCTGGCCACGAAGATCAGCTTCACCAACGAGATCGCGACGATCTGCGAGGCCACCGGCGCCGACGTCGAACACGTGGTCCGCGCGGTCGGCCTTGACCACCGGCTCGGGCCGCACTTCATGCGGCCCGGCGTCGGCTGGGGCGGCTCCTGCTTCCCCAAGGACTCCCGAGCGCTTCGGGCCCTGGCCGGCAACGCCGGGTACTCCTTCCAGCTGCTCACCTCCGTCATCGAGGTGAACGACCTGCAGCCGAGGCGCGCGATCCAGCGGCTGAAGGACGAGCTGGGCGGCGCCTTTCACAACCGGACCGTCGCCCTGCTCGGCGTCGCGTTCAAGCCCGGAACGGACGACGTTCGCGAGGCCCCGAGCACGATCATCGCCTCCCGGCTCCTCTCCGAGGGCGCGGCGGTCCGCTGCTGGGATCCGCTGGTCCGCCAGCTCGACACCGCGCCCTGGTCGTCGACCACGCGCTGCACCACCCCGCTGGAGGCGATGATCGGCGCCGACGCGGCGATCATCGTGACGGAATGGCCGGAGCTTCAGGACGTCGCCTGGGACCAGGCTGCGGCCCTCATGGCGCGTCCCCTGGTCTTCGACGGCCGCAACCTCCTCGACCCGCAGCGGATGGCCTCGTTCGGCCTCACCTACATGAGTGTGGGCCGCACGACCGTCCGCGGTTCGGCCTGATCCGAAACGCGATGGCCGGGGCAGCGAGTGTCGCTGCCCCGGCCATCGCGTTCGCCCTCCCGTGAAGTGGCTACCGGCGGCAGTCCTCCTCGTCGAACGGAACCGGTGGAGCTGAATGCGCAGCCATGCAAGTCACCTACGCCCGGTCGAACCGACCCACTGCGCCCAGTCGGCCAAGCTTGCTGGTCGCTATGCGCGGATGCTCGCCAACACCCTGTCGTACATGTGGCCGTACCGGTCGGTGATGGTGCGCCAGCTGTAGTGCTGGACGACGAAGTCACGGGCGTGGCGTCCGCGCCGTTCGATCTCCCCGGGACGGGTGAGGGCCTCCAACAGGGTGGCGTGCAGATCTTCGGCGTCACCCGGCACTGTGAGCCACCCGGTGGGCCGGGGCCCGTGGGTCCGGATGGTGGCGAGGGGGCCGCCGCTGGCGGTCGCGACGACCGGGGTGGCGGAGGCCATCGCCTCCAGGCAGACCAGCCCGAACGGCTCGTCTACGGAGGGCGTCACGAACAGATCGCTGGCGTTGAGGCCGTCGATAAGGTCGCCGTGCGGTCGCCATCCCGCGAAGTACACGTCGTTGCCGATGCCGAGGCGTTCGGCCAGGGTGTGAGGGTGTTCGCCCTCCCACTCGCCCGGGAAGCCGCCCAGCACCAGCAGGGCCGGGCGCACCGGCGCGCTCTCCTTGAGGGCGGCGAAGACGTGGAGCAGCAGATCCAGGCGCTTGAAGTCCAGGAAGCGGCCCATCCACAGCAGCAGGGGGCGCCGGTTGCCCGCGTCGTCGCACAGCATGCGGTCCACGTCGGAGTGGGTGTAGGTGATCGTGCCGGGGCCGTGGCCGGGCAGCCAGCCCTGCGGTTCCTCGACCAGCCAGCGGTGCAGGAGGGTGCGCTTGCCGGTGTCGTCGAGGGTGGGGTGGGGCTGGAACAGGTTGGTGTCGACGCCGTTGGGGATGACCTCGAGTCGGTCTTCGGGGATGTGGAGGAGCTCGTGGGCGAGGGCGCGGTCCTGCTCGGAGACGGTGACGATGTGCTCGCTGCTCTGGGCGTGTTCCCGCAGGGTCTGGATCCAGAACTCGGCGTGGGCCCAGCTGCGCCAGCGCTCGTCTGGCGGGTTCTCGGTGCGGTCGCCGGCCATCTCCTCGCGCCGGGCGAGTTCGGCGACGCTCAGGCTGGTGGCGGCGGCTCGACGCACACGGTCCAGGGCGCCCTGGAGAAACTTCAGGTCGGTGCCGTGGAGGGTCGTCACGACGGTGCGCTCGAGGCTGCGGGCCGCAGTGTGCTGCGGGGTGAGGTGGTGCAGGTGGAGCAGGCCACCCTCGCCGGCGCCGTGGTCGGCGAACTGCCGGGTCCAGTAGTCCTCGAGGTGCGCGTTGGTGCGGGGGGAGACCGCGGCGAAGACCCGGTCCGGCACGCCGGGGCGGTCCTCGTAGGAGGGGTGCAGGGGGACGGGCATCTCCAGGGGATCCAGCCCGGCGGCGTGGGTGGTCGCGGCGAGGTTGTAGTCGGAGGCCACCAGGTGGGCCGGGCCGTAGAAGGTGGGCGCGTGGGAGTAGTCCCCGGGCTCGCCGAGGGATCCGGCGAAGACCCGGGCGGGGCGGCCCTGGGCGCGCAGTTGTTCGGTGAGGTTCTTCGCGACGAGGGCGGACCCGCCACGGGGGTAGAAGATGAGGCCGTGATCGACGGGGACGAGGCGGTTCATGTGCGGCTCCTTGTCTGTGATGCGCCGTGGGTCAGGGCAGGTCGACGAGGATCGACGGGCAGGGGATCGCATCGTGGTGGCTGGTGGCGATCAGCTGGTACATGGCGGCGTAGACCTGGTGGGTGAGGGTCTGGCCGTCGAGGAAGGCGATCTTGTCGGTGACGTCCGCGCTGGTGGTGCCGCCGGCGGCCATGGCGAGGAAGGCTGCGGTGATGTCGCGGGGGGTGACGGCGCTGCTGGCGTGGGCGTTCTCGTAGACGGTCTCGAGTCGACCCGTGGCGCTGATCAGCGGGTTGCGCCGGTGCTCGACGCGGATGGTGTACGTCTCACCGACCGCGTCGTTCTTGGTCAGCCGCACGTGCTGGAGGTTGCCCTGATGCAGGTCGATGACGTACTGCGACATGCGGCCCTTCTCGCGGAACGCGACGTCGTCCTGAACGTCGCGGGCCAGGGTGCCGACGGTGCGGTTGGAGAGGGAGTTGGAGGTGAAGCTGTAGGTGAGGACGCCGTGAGAGCGCTGCCGGGAGTCGAGGAGTTCCACGGTGAAGCCGAAGTCCATCTCGGCCAGGAGGACGCGCTCGGGGAGGTCCGCAGCGGGCAGATCAGCCTCCGAATGGAGCCGCAGGAGGGCGGCGAGGGCATCATTCTGGCCGGTCGCCAGGTGGTCGCCGACGCGGCGGACGTACTGCAGGGTCAGGCGCAGTGCGCTGATCTGCCCGGAGGCGAGCAGAAGGTAGCGGGTCAGCTCGTCGAGGTAGTGGTAGCTGCTGAAGCTGAGCGCCCCCACGCCGTGGGTGTAGCCGTGGGCGTTGCCGAGCGCGTACTCCTCGGGGAGGCGGAAGTGGCCGCCGGCGACGTCGATGCGCCCCATGGTCAGGGGCTGCTTGTGGTCGTCGTGGATTTCGCGGAGAAGCTCGCCGACGTGCAGGAAGGCGTCGTTGGCGCGTCGCCGCAGGGGTACCGCGAACAGGTGGCCGGGGCGAGCGCGGTGGGCGCGCAGCAGTGTGTCGAAGCGGTGGTGGATCTCGGCGGCGCGCTCGGGGTTCCAGGCGGCGTCCTCGACGCAGACGATCGGCTTGTCACACAGGACGTGGACGCCCTGGTCTGTGGCCCACTTGAGGTAGGGGTAGTGGGCGACGGGGTCGCAGGCGACGATGACCGCGTCGAAGCGGTGTTCCTGGTGGGCCTGCTGCAGGCGGTGCTCGAGCCGGTCGGATGTCTCGCCCGGGTGGGGCTTGATCCACGCGGGCTTGTCCCGCTGCACGAGGGCGTCGAGGTCGGGCATGTGGGCCAGGAGCGCCGGGTTGTAGGGGTCGCGGGGGTCGCAGATGGCGGCCACGCGCACGGAGACGCCGTTCTTCTGGAGGGCGAGGATGGCCGGGATGTGGTTCTCGGCCGCGGCCCAGTGGCCGCAGCCGCCGACCAGCAGAACGCTGATCGGCCACGGTGCAGGTGAGGGCATGGTGGTGCCTTCCCGAGCCGCCACGATGTGGCAGCCCATCAGGAGTGAGACTGGGCAGGCGGGTGGTGGTCTGCTCAGAGATCGAGCAGTTCGGCTACCAAGGCCCGCAGGTACCGGCTGCCGCCGGTGCTGAGGGCGTGGTCTCGGATCGTCGCCAGGGTGGCGGTGTCCGTGCGGCCGAGGGCGTCGCGCACCTCGGGCAGGTACGGCAAGGCGACGGTGAGAGCGGTGACGCCCACAGCCGCCAGGACGACGGCGCCCACCGGATCGCCGGCCAGCCCTCCGCACGCGGACACGGGGATGCCGTGGTCGGCGCCCGTCTTGGCCACCGCCCGCACGGTGCGGGTGACGGCGACGTGCAGAGGGTCGATGTCACGGGCGAGGTCCGCGCTGGTGCGCGACATGGCCGTCAGGTACTGGGCGAGGTCGTTCGTGCCGATGCTCAGGAAATCGACGTGCTCGGCGAACTGGTCGACGGCCAGGGCGCACGCCGGAACCTCGACCATCACACCCAGAGGCAGAGCGGGGGCGTCCAGCTCGGCCTGCACCGTGCGGGCCGTCTCGGCGGCCTGGAGGAACTCCTCGACGTGGGTGACCATCGGGAACATCAGGCGCAACTGGGCACCCTCGTCACGGGCGACCCGGTAGGCGGCCCGCAGCTGTGGCAGGAACAGGTCCGGTCGGCGCAGGCTCAGGCGCAGGCCACGCACGCCGAGGAACGGGTTGTTCTCGCGGGGCAGGCCGAGTGCCGGCATGTCCTTGTCGCCGCCGATGTCCAGTGTTCGCAGGGTCACGGGTGCCCCGCCGACGGCGCGGGCGATCTCGCGGTAGGCGGTGTAGTGCCGTTCCTCGTCGGCGAGGTCCTGTTCGCGGCCGAGGAACAGCAGCTCGGTGGCGAGCAGGCCGAGGCCGTCGGCGCCGGCCTCGCTGAGTTCGGCCGCCTGGGACGGCCGCGTGATCGTTCCCGTGAGGGTGACCGGGACGTGTCCTCCGTTGGCTCGCGCCCGCGGCTTGGCCAGGCTGCGGTCGCGGTGCGTGGTGGCTGCGGCCAGGTCGCTCCCCGCGAGCCCGGTGTAGAGGGTGCCGGTATCGCCGTCGAGGGCGCACATCGTCCCGTCCGGGACGGCAAGAACTGAGTCGCCGGCCGCGACGATCGTCGGGATTCCGAGGCTGTAGGCGACCTGCACGGCGTGGGAGGTGGGGCCTCCGGCGGCCGTGCAGAACGCGGCGATCCGGGTGAGGTCCAGGGCTGCGGTGTCAGCGGGCGTCAGATCATGGGCGATCAGGATGTGCGGCCCGTCGGCGGCAGGCTGGGGACTGTGCAGCTGCCAGACCGGGGCCACCGCGAAGCCGCGGGTGCCGGCGGCCCCGTCATGCCGGATGACGGATCCGGAGAGCACCAGCGGGTTGTCCTTGGCACCGTCCGCGCGCAGGTACCCGGCGCTGCCGCCCTCGATGGCTTGGGTCTGGCCCTTGCTGCTGGCCGTGGAGTTCATGTCGGTGCCTCCGTCGTCGGGAACCGGGATCGTCCAAAGTGCGCCGGGTGCGACCGGGTGTGCGGCAAGGTCGCTGCGGCAGCGAACCGTTGTGGCCGCAAACTGGCGCGGGCCGCCGGCCGCGCGAGTTCACTGCGCGACGGGCTCACCAGGGCCGGCAGGCCGGCGGGATCGCTACTGTCCGCCCGCACAGGGCGGTGGCGGAAGGCGCCGCGCGTTGCCTCGTGCTGCCTCGCGTTGCTCCGTGTTGCCTTCGGACACACAGGACTTGATCGGTCGTGATGCATCGTCAAAGATGGAGCTGACACCACTGCAGGGAGGACATCGTGGCCAAGGCGGTCGAGGTCGGGCAGTCCGTCCACCCGCTCACCGCGCTGCTGGTCCGCGATGGTCTCAGTGCCACGCGCTACCTCACGCGGATCGACCAGGCGCACCAGGAACTGGGTTTCGGAGCGATGGCCGTCCGCAGGGAGAAGCTCACGCGGTGGACACGAAAAGGCGTGACCCCCGAACGGCCTGCGCTGCTGGCCATGGCCCGCTACCACGGCATCGACCTCACGGACGTCGACCGGTACGGCTGGCCGGACTTCCTGTACCTCGCGCTCCACGACGATGGCGTCGTCCTGGAGTCGCCCTGGACGGCAGCGGGTACGGTCCTCTCACTGACTGACCTAGGAGGTCACGTGGACCGGCGCGCCTTCCTCATCACGTCCACCGGCGCGCTCGGGGCGATCCTCGCCCAGTGGCAAACCGCCGATCCCGCACTCGCCCTCCCCACCACCGGCCGCAGGCTCGGCACGAGCGACGCCCGGCTCTTCGAACTTCGCCTGGACGCCCTTCGGCATCTCGACGACACCGTGGGATCCGAGCAGGTCTACCAAGGCGCCGTCTTCGAACTACAGATGATCCGGGACCGGATCATCAACGCCACCTACACCGAGGAGACCGGCCGCCGACTGTTCGCCGTCGCAGCCGAGGCATCCCGGTTGGCCGGATGGTGTGCCTATGACGAAGGCCGGCACGCCGCTGCCGAGCGGCACTTCGTCACCGCCCTGCGCGCCGCCGCCACCGCCCAGGACCCGACCCTGGGCGCCCTCGTTCTCGGATTCTGGGCCAACCTTCGCTACAACGCCGAGAAGAGCGACCCCCGAGGTGCGCTCCACCTGATCGACGCGGCGATGTCCGACCGGAAGAAGATCTCCTCACCCCGCGTACGGGCAATGCTCCACGCCCGCGCGGCCCGAGCCCACTCCAAGGCCGGCGAGAGCACCGCTGCCTACGGTCACATCGACAATGCGCTCGCGGCATACGAAAGTGCCGAAGCGATCGAGGCCGACCTGCCTGCCCTGTACTGGCTGTCACGGGGCGAGATCCACCAAGTCGCCGCGAGCTCGGCGCTCAGCCTGGGCGAGCCTCGAAAAGCCCTGGACCACTTCACCGCCGCCGCCACCCAGGAAGACCCATACGACACCGAACGCGAGATCCGCGGCACCGTCATCTACGAGGCCCGACGCGCCGAGGCCCATCTGGCGCTCGGCGAACTCGACGCCGCCGTCGCCATCGGACACCACGTCATCGACGCGATGGGCGGCGTCGACTCAGCCCGCTCTACCAGCACACTCGGCGACCTGCGCACACAGTTGCACCGGCACCGGCACGTCCCGACCGTCGCGGAGTTCCTCAGCATTTCAGCCTGACCTCGAGCGGTCGGCCCGTTCGGGCCGACGGCACGGGACGTCCAGGAGGCTCACCGACTGTCAGCCGGGTCGCGAGCCCGGCCGATCGGATGGGGTGTGCCCCTGGACGGTCGGCGCGATTCCGACTGAACGCCTGTTCTCGGAATTGTGCCGACCGTCCGAACCTGTGTCGGCGCCGGGCGTGGCTCTACCTGTCCAGCGTCCGGTGGTACGGAGCACTGCCGTACATGGAGCGGGTGAACCTGCGCGGCCGGTCGCCGTTCCGGTAGGCGCAGCCGCGGTGCGAGACCCGGTCGTTCCGGAAGATCAGCATCTCGCCCGGTGCGAGACGGATGCGAGCGGAGTGCGCTTCGAGCGCCGGTCCGCGCAGGTAGTCCAACGCCCGTTGCAGGGCGGGGTTCCCCGGAGTGTTCCACAGCTCGGTCGTCCCGTCCGAGAAGCGGGTGGCCAGCTCCCCGTCGACCCGGCCGAAGGCCGGCCCTGCGGCGCGAAGGCGCGCGGGGTCCGCCACGGCGATGGTCGCAAATCGCGTCAACGCTTCGGGGTGCTGCAGGCTCACCGCCGCGTCCTCATCGGCCACCGACAGCTTCAGGAACGCCTCGCAGGAGAAGAACAGTTCCGTCTCGCCACCGGTGTGCGCCTGTTCCAGGCAGTGGAGAACGGTGGTCTTGATCCCAGCGAGGGGTTCCAGCAGGCCGTCCACGTGGAACTGCTGTCCTGGCATCTCGGACCATGGCAGTGCCGAGGTACTGTCCCGGGGAATCTCGTTGTACGGCCCCACCTGGCCAACCACCTCACACACCTCCGGATCCCTGTAGAGAACTGGCGTGTAGGCGTCGGACAGGCCCAGCGATCGGGCGATGTCCCTGTGCGCGTTGAACGGGTCGTCCTCCAGTGCGGGCGCCGAGATGACGGCGTACCCGCGTTCATTCACTTCGGAGATCAGTTCAAGATCCGTCACGTGCGAGCCTCCTCTTGCATGTGCTGCGGGATTCCTGCGGCGGTCTCGAGTCGGACACATCGCGCGCTCTTGGCCGATCCGTCCAGGGCGCCAGACTCCTTTGCGGTGCCCAGCGCGGCGAGCGGACGGACTGGCTTGGTCGGCCTGGCCGTCACGTGGTCGGTACCGATACCGTCGCCCACCCCAGCCTTGACGTTGGCGCATCTCTGGGCAACGGCCGCGACATAGAAGGCAACATGAGACGACAGGCGGGAACCGTCAACAGCCGGATGGGGTCAACAGACGGCAACGACGAGCCCGATGCTGCCAAGACGGGGCCTCCGCCGAGCGAGCAATACCCGACTCAGTGCCGGTCGGACGGGTGGCCCGCCGCCGTACAAGCGGTGGAAATCCTGTTGCCCACCCCAGCTCACTGCCGCTTCCATTGCAGGATGGAGACGACAACTCGCTCTCTGAGCAAGGCATTTCAGCGTGACGGCTACTGCGTTCTGCCCGATGTCCTCACCGCCGAGCAGGTGGGCCACTGGCGCTCGGCGCTCGCGCGGCACGTTGCGGCCCAGCCGCCCGAGCCCGGCCGTACCGGCCCGTACTTCCTGTGGCCGGCCCTCGCCGACCACGCCGACCTGCGCGCCCTCTACGAGGAGAGCGGCATCGGCGACGCCGTCCGCGCGTTTCTGCGGCCCGACCTCGCCCTGCCGGCCCCGGAGGTCGCGCAGCTGGCGCTCACCCTGCCGCCACACCTGCACCGCCCCGGCGCCCCTCACATCGACGGCCTCACCCCCACCGAGGACGACGGCCGCCCCGGCACGTTCACCGTCCTGGCCGGCCTCCTACTCACTGACCAGCGCCAGCGCGACCGCGGCAACCTCTGGGTCTGGCCAGGCACGCACCTGAGCACGGCAGCGTGGCTGCGCCACCACGGCGCGGACGCGCTGCGCGACGCCACGCCCTACCCGCCCGTGGACCTGCCCATCCCGCTCCAGGTGACCGGCACGGCCGGAAGCCTCGTCCTCGTCCACTACCTGCTCGCCCACAACATCGGCGGCCACTTCGGTACCGCCGACGACGAGCGCCGCGAGACCGTGTACTTCCGGCTGCGCACCGTCGGCCACCGCGAACGCTGGCGCGAGGTTGTGACGGACCCACTGTTGGAGTTCGCGCTGCCGGATCAGACGGGAGGCTCCGTCACGGGCGGCGGGCGATGATCGCCTCCGTGCGGATCGTCTGCTCAAAGATGCCCGCCGGTTCGAAGGCCAGCAAGGCGTCCCGAACGTCGTTCACGAACGCCTTTGTGTCCGGGCCGAGTTGGCGCGGGCTGCTGTAGCTGTAGGAGAGCTGCAGGCCGGCCACCTCGTCCGCGGTTCGGGCGATCGTCCGGTCCCAGTGCGCGGTCTCGATCCGGGAGAACGGGGAACGGGCCAGCACGTCCTGGTGGCGCTCGGCCGGGTGGGTGTAGGTACCGCGCCCGGCCCGGCGCTCCGGGCCGAGGTACCGGACCCGGACTTCCCTGATCGTGTCCGACCAGGGCGGCGGGGCGATGTCGCCCGGAGCGCCGCCGGAGGCCAGCACGATCGCGCCTCCGTCGTCGATGAGGGCATCCAGGTCCTGGGCGACGGCGGCGCGGTCCATCCAGTGGAAGGCGGCTCCTACGGTCACCAGCCGGAGCGGTGGCAGGTCCATGCTGGCCAGTTGTGCCGCCTCGCCCAGGCGCCATTCGATGTTGGTCACGCTGTCCGCGGCGGCGAGCGCTCGGGCCTCGGCGAGCATGCCCGGCTGCGGATCGATGGCGATCACTGAGTTCACCATGCGGGCCAGCGGTAGGGCGACCGCTCCAGTGCCGGTGCCCAGGTCCAGTGCCCACCCGGTTCCGTCGAGGCCGATGCGCTCGGCGACATGGGTGAACATCCGCTCGTCGTAGCGCGGCCGGTAGGCCGCGTAGTACGGCGCGGTGCCGTCGAACAGCTCGGCCGGCCCATTACTCGTATCCGCCACGCAGCCATCCTGCCACCGCCGCCCAGGTCGCATCGGTCGAGCTCCCCCTTGGAACGGAGCGGCGGTCGAAGCGTCCTCCTCCTGGCATCTACGCCGCGTTCTGCGAGGTACGCGGGCGCAGGAAGTGGAGGAGGTCTGCGGTGATCACGCGGTAGCTGCCGCCGACCTCCACGACGGTGACCGGGTAGCGGTCCTCCCTGACCATGCGGTATCCGACCGTCCGGCCGAGCGAGAGCAGCTCGTTGGCCACCGATAGCGGAATCGCCGGCGGGAGGGCAGCGAGAGCTTCCGGCGAGTACTTTCCCGGCCGGGCAGTTCGGACTGCGTTCACGGCAACTTCCCTCCCACGCGATGTTCTCTGTGCGAGAAACATCTATCACATCTGCTCTGGACGAAGAACATTCCGTGTGTATTCTTCTCTAGTGACAGAATCGAAGGAGCAGTGGCCGGCCGCCCTCACGGCGCGCATCGCCCAGACGGTCAAGACGCACCGGGCCCAGCGCGGCATGACGACCGGCGACCTCTCGGCAGCCTGCGCGGCACGAGGCGTGCCGATCGCCGCGAACACCATCACCAAGATCGAGAAGGGTCAGCGGGACTCCCTCAAGGTGGAGGAGGCCCTCGTCCTCGCGCACGCCCTCGATCTACCGTTCGTGGCACTGCTCATCCCGCTGGAGAGCCAGACCGACGTCGATCTACTGCCCGAGGTGACCCTGTCCATCTGGGAGGCAGCGGCATGGGTCACCGGCGAGGACCACCTCGTCGAAGCGCCACCGTCGGGGTCGGCACGAGCCATACTCGCCGCCTTCCGCGAGCACGACGTCGACGTCCGTACCGCGCTGATCTCCACCCGGGAAGCCCATAACCGCCGCCTCCAGGCACGCCAGGCACTCGGATCGGCCCGCTACGAGCAGCTGGCCCGCCAGGCAGACGAACTCGACCGCATGGCCCACGAGGACTGCACCCGGCTCAAGGCCGTCCGAGACCAGATGCGGGCAGACGGACTCCAGCCAGCGCCCCTGCCCTCCGCACTCGACTTCGTCGACCCGGAGAGACCAGCACCGGCCGACAGCTAACCGTTCGCATCCACTTCAGCCAGCCCCGAGGATCACCGACATGCCCCGATCTTCCGCACGCCCTCCGGCTCTCTCCCCGCGCCCGATCCCCACCACAGGGCATGCGGCATGAGCGGCCTTCAGCCTGTCGGTCGAACCGCCACAGAACACGGGGAGGACACCACACGCCCTTCGGCCGTCGATCTACTCCACAGCGGCTGGTACACCGCGGAGGAGCTCGCGCCGCTCCTGAAGGTCGATCCGTCAACCCTTCGCCGTTGGCGCAACGCCAGGCCCCCACAAGGGCCTCCCTTCGTGCGCCTCGCCAACCGGACCGTTGTCTACTCCATCCCCGACACGCAGGCATGGCTCCTGTCCCAACGAATAGTCCCCGCAGAATCGGAGGCCGGCTAGCTTGGCTGACACCCCCGTGATCGTCCCGATCGCGATCGACCTGACCGACGACATCGAGTTCCGGGCGGACCGCCGTCCCGACTTCCGCTACCGCGCGCGCGTCCGTTGGTGGGATCCCAACGGCGGCGGGCGGAAGTCGTTGTCCAACTCCGTTGCCTCCGAGGACGAGGCGAAGGACTGGATCGACCGTCTGCGCAAGGCTGCCAAACGTGGAATCGTTCCGTCGCTCTCGAACGTGACGTTGGCGGACTACGGGGACGAGAACTGGGACCTGGCCATGCGCGGTCTGGAGCCGAAGACCCTCGACCCCTATCGCGCCGGCTGGAAGCTGCGTGTCGTCCCCACCATGGGCCACGTCCCGGTGGTGTCGATGACCAACGGGATCACCGACCGGGCCCTGAACACTTGGATCTCCGACGAGGTCGGCAAGTCCTCCGTCAAGAACACCCTTGCCCCCCTTGTCCGGATCATGGAGCAGGCCCGCCGCGACGGCCTTATCGACCTCAACCCCTGCCGGCTGACCGGCTGGCAGTCCCTGTACAAGCAGTACGAGGACGAGCTGGACAACCCGCGCGCCCTCGCTCTGCCCGACTGGGACACCCTCGAGGCCCTTGCCGAGGCGCTCGTGGCCCGCTCCCACGGCAACTATCGGATCTGGGGCGACGTCGTCCGCTTCGCCGCCTGCACCGGTGCGCGCATCGGTGAGGTCTCCGGGGTCCGGGTCCGGGACATCAACCGCTTCGACTGGACCTGGGACCTACTGCGACAGACCACGCCTGGCCCCGGAGGGCTGACCGACAAGGGCACCAAGGGCAAGCGCAAGCGCACCGTCCCGATCATCGAAGAGATCCGCGACATGG
This sequence comes from Kitasatospora sp. NPDC017646, assembly GCF_044329365.1. Taxonomy (NCBI): domain Bacteria; kingdom Bacillati; phylum Actinomycetota; class Actinomycetes; order Kitasatosporales; family Streptomycetaceae; genus Kitasatospora; species Kitasatospora sp. NPDC017646. Next base: position 194,912 of record NZ_JBIRJC010000011.1, read on the forward strand.
TGACCTGGCGCCTCACCGTCGTCGGACACGACCCGATGGCACGGCTGTTCACCGGCCCTCGCGGTGGCCGTATCAGCACCGCCGTACTCCGTGACGCCACCCACTGGGACGAGGTCGTCACTGCGCTCGGCTACCCCTGGCTTCGCCGCCACGGCTTGCGGCACACCGGTCTCACGTGGCTCGCCGACGCCGGCGTGCGCCTGCACGTCCTGCAGAAAATCGCTGGTCACGGGCAGATCACCACGACCCAGCGCTATCTCCACCCGTCGCATGCTGACTACATCGAGGCCGGCAACAAGCTGAGCACCCACCTCAGCGGTGGTCGGGACACAGCCTCGGCGGTTCCGGATCCCGAGCCCGAGGCCCCTGTCCGTCGTCTCTACATCGTCCGCTGACCTGGTCCGCTGGGTCCTCCATCCGTGTCGCGGTGCCCGGACGGAGGACCCAGCGCGTTAACCCAGGTACTCGTCGTGGGGCACGGTCACTCGTGCCGGAACCCTCGCTGTGGATCGCGTTCTTCGCCGAACGGCTCGAACCAGTCATCCGGGTTGAGGTTCACGGTTCCCAGCTTCTGACTGATCTCGCTGTCGGCATCATCGACGCCGTCAAGGCTGCGGTCGAACAGCAACAGGACGTCGTGATCCTCGAACAGGAGGTCCAGGCATGCCTCCCAGTCGAAGTCGTCCTCGCTGACTGGCAGCTCATGCACAAGGTCCGTGATCCGGTTAGGGCGATCACGCAGCAGCGTCTTGGCCTGCCGGATCGCCAGATGCAGGGCCATCTCCTCGCCGGTGCACCGCGGGTAGGGCGTCTTCCCGGCATCGAGATCAGCGCAGAGATCATCGAACGCGCGGGCCATGTGCTTGCGCCAAGCTCGGGGGCGATGGAACGTCAACGGCGGGAGCTCCGCAAACAGGCCGGCGGCTCCTCGGGCCAGGGGCTCATCGTCCAATGCCACGACCTCCTCCCAAGCCTGCTGCGACAGATCCTCCAGGGCTGCCTGCAGTACGGTGGCGGTGCGCGCACTCAGCTGCCAGTTGTCCTCGTCAACCTCCTCGTCCGGGCCTTCCTCCCAGCGCTCGACACGCCGTCTCCCAAGCCGCTCTCTGACCTGTCGGCTGGCCTCCTCGGAGGCGGCAAGCGCGGTGTCAATCAGTCGCAAGCGGTCGCTGAACTCGAACGCCTGGAGCAGCGCACCCGCCTCATCGAGAAGCTTGCCTCCCTCAAGGACGAACGCTGATCGGGGGATGACGATCGTTCCGCAGTCACCGGCGAGCCGATCGGCGGCACTCGCCACCACCGCAGCCGCGACCAGCGGAGTGTCGTACGGCGCCGCCAAGTCGAGATGCTCGATCACGAGGAAGTCCCCCACTGCCATCTCGACAGCGCCGTCGAACCTCACGTTCGGGTCGCCGTCCGGTGTGAGGAGTTCGGAGGCGATCACAGCGAGCAGCGGACTCTCGTCCCTGAGACGATCGCTGAAGTTGCCGACACCCCATGGCCGACAGCGACTGATGCCCAGTAGCCCGACCTGACCGCCACCGGCGTCGGTCACACTCACGCGCCAATGGTGGACATCATCTGTGCCGGGATCCAGCAATCGGTAGGCATGCTGGAACTCCATCACGAGGCCGGACGGATCCGCCTGCCTTGACGCCCCGCCACGCTGCTCGGCCATTGCATCCGCTCCTTCAACCGTCCCCTGCGACCGCCTGCGTCGGAGGATACGGCCCACGCATAGCCGGCAGCCTCGCGATGGAGCCCTGTTCACCCGACGTGACTACCCGGCCGCCGGGGGCCGGCCGTTGAGGAGTCGCAATCGCGGCTGTTCGATGACTGTTCCTCGACGACCATCACCAAGGCTTCCAGTGCCCCCGATCCTGTGATTCACGCCACAGGGGCGCATCCGCCGACAGGGTCTCCCAGTGAAGATCCGAGACGTCGAAAGGAGCTCACCGGATCAACGGCAGGCCGGGTTGGCCGCCCCAGTATCACCAGCCTCGGACACTCCCCGCTGCCAACAGCCGCGATCTATCGGTGCGCACAAAGACCATCAAGGCCCTGCATGCCCGCCTCGCGATTCAGGGTTGACCATTCGCCCCGGACGCGCCCGTTGGCCGGTCAATGCTCACAGCAACCGATCCCAACCCCCGCCCCCACCAACGCGCTTCGCCTCCGACGAGTGTGGCGTGCGGCCTCGCTCACCGTACACGGGCGGTCCGACAGATCCTCCAAGTAGCTATTCGCACAAGTTTGCTGATGATTTGTCAGGAATTGCTGACGAGCCTATGTTCCCTCCATCGCCCGTCCGGCGGCCCCGCCCGATCTCGGCAGTGAAGGGCACTTGCCGCCAACTACCGGAAGCCGTCTCTTAGTTGTCAAAGAGGAGTAGCGCCTTGCCTTCGCTGCCCAGTTTCAGTGTGATGGCTTCGCCGTGCGTCCTGGTGCGGATTCGCGCCGATGCCGACGACGGAGAGGTGACCGAGCTAGCGCCGGGCGCCCTCCCGGGCGGGGCCGTCCAGATGAGCGTGCGCCAGGTACTGGTGGCCGCCCACCTTATTGCCGACCTGCAAGTGCCGCATGTCGCCGTCGAAGCAGCGCTGCGGCGGTTCCTGACCGCTCTGGCCGTGCGCGTGACGGGGCTGGACGTGCCGGACGAATACGAGTGGCAGGACGTACAGCAGGCCCTGCTGCTGGCCGGCCGCTTCGATGCGGCAGCAGTGGACGGCTACCTGGAGCAGTTCCCGGGCCGGTTTGACCTCTACGACCCGGCAAGGCCGTTCCTCCAGGACCCGCGCCTGGCTGCCGAGTGCACGAAGGCCTCGGCGCCGGGACGGTTGGCGATGACCCGCCCGTCGGGCAACACGCAGCCGTGGCGCAGCCGGGTGCCGCAGGAGGTTCCGGTGGCGTCGGCGGATGCGTTCGGGTGGCTGCTGGCGTGGCGGGACTACGGGCCGTGCGGGATGGCGGCCTTGCGCAGTCACGGTGGGCAGAGCACGAAGTCGTCGAAGGCGGGGCCCAACCGGCGGACGGTCTCCTACTTCCCGGTGGGCGAGAGCCTGTTCACGTCGCTGGTGCTGGGGTGTCCGCCGCCGTCGCGGTGGCCGCAGCTGCCGGGTGAGGACTTGGCGCCGTGGGAGCGCGAGGAGCTGCCGGATCCGCTGGCTCCGGTCGCGGCGTGCGGGCCGGTGTCGTTGCTGACGGGCCGGGCGGCTCACTCCGTGCAGCTGGCGCCCGGGGTGGCTGGTGCGGAGACGACTTCGTGCTGGATCGCCTGGGGTACGCGCACCGATCTGCCGGCGGCCGTCGATCCGTTCACCATGACGACGTCGGCGGGCAAGGCCCGGCTGGCGAACGCCGGCCGATCGCTCCTCCGGGACTTCGACGCGCTCGCGCACGCGAAGGACGCATCGGCGAGCGCCAAGGTGTCGAGCGTGCCGCCGATCTGGCTGAGCACGTTCGCTGACCTGCCACCGAAGGCCTTGGACGTTCTCTCCGACGTCCGGGTGCGGGTGTTGGGATGCCAGCAGGCTGCGCAGGCCGGTGGCATGGAGCACTGGTGGGCCGAGACCACTCCGGTGGCGGTCGCCCCGTACCTGCCGTCACGTGATCCGCAGCGGTCCGCGCTGGTCTGCCGGACCCGTAAGGCCGCCGAGGACGCCGCCAAGTCGCTCGGCACCGCACTGCGGGCCGCGTGGCGGGACATGGGCAGCAACCCGAAGCAGAACGCCTGGACGGAGTCGGCGGACGCCGCGTTCTGGGACCGGGCAGAGGCGCCGTTCTGGGCTGCGATCACGGCCGAGCCCGCGGTCGAGGACGCCGTCGAGGACAGGGCGCGGCCCTCCGGTCCGGGCTTTCGCCGGATCGCGCTGCAGGTCTACGACGCCGTGACCGCACCGCAGGCCGCCACGGTCGACGGCATGGACCCGATCGCCGCCCACCGCCACTCCGTCATCTCCCCTCCCGCTCCCCGCCGTGGAAAGGCCAAACCCGTGACCGCCGACACCGCGTCCGCCGAGCCGCCCACGGCAACGGCCGCCTCCAGCCGTCCCAGTCCGCTGGAGGTGTTCGACGACTTCCTGCGTCTGGTCGCCAAGGTCTGCTCGACGTCCGGCGGCCGGGCCCGGCTCGCCGACGGCCTGGCCTGCGACCTGACCGAGGGCGCTCCGTTCCACCTCGTCGAGGCGCTGCTGGACGCCGAGCCCACCGACCGCGTCCGCGGGTCCATCGTCGATCCGCGGCAGGCCCGGCTGTTCATCCTGATCGCCTGCCTCTACGCCTTCCATGACGCCCCGAACCCCAAGACCGCCGGAAAGCGCAGGCCCCGGCCGCCGCGGCCGGGCGTTCTGCGGCACAACCTCGGCTGGACCTACCGCGAGGCGGCGAACCGCGGCATGCGCGCGGGCAACGCCCGCGACGCGCTGCTCTCCCTGGCCGGCCTCGAACTCGACGACCTCGTTCTCACCCTTCCCGGCGCGATCAGCCAGCTGCGCTCGCAGAAGGTCCCCGTCACCTGGTCCGTGCTCCTGCGCGACCTGACCCGCTGGCCCCGCCACGCCGATGCGATCCGCCTGGACTGGATCCACGCCTTCCACCCCGCCACCGCTTCGAAGGAGAACGCCGCATGACCACCACCAAGGACGCCGAGGCCACCACGGGTTCGGTCTTCGACCCGGCGCAGAAGGTGCACGTCGATGTCCACCTTATCCAGTCGTTCCCGTACTCCAACCTGAACCGCGACCGCCAGGGCGCGCCGAAGACCGCCTCGTACGGCGCGACGGTGCGCGGGCGGCTGTCCGCGCAGAACACCCGCCGCCACACCCGCACCGATGTGGAGAAGACCCTCGGTGTCCGGGCGCTGCGCACCCGGCAGGTGCCCAAGGAGGTCGCGGCGATCCTCGCGGAACGCGGCTGGGACGCGCAGGAGGCCCTGGCCGCCGCCCAGATGCTCATCTACTGCGCCCACGTCAAGGGTCTGGGTGTGGCGGACAACGGCGGCACCAACGCCCTGCTGTTCCTGCCCGAAGCGGCCCTCACCGACTTCGCCGACCTCGCGGAGGCCGAGCGCGAGCAGCTGGCGGGGGCCCTGGCCAAGGTCGAGGCCGAACTCGCCAAGGCCAAGAAGAAGCGGCCCGCCAAGAGCAGCGACACGGCCGACGTCGACGACCAGGCCGAGGCGGACGAGGAAGACGAGGAGGCGGAGTCCGCCGCTGGCGCGGTGATGGCCAAGCACGCCCCGAAGGAGCTGAAGGCCCTGGTGCTGGCGATCCTGCGCTCGCGTAACGCCGCCGTCGCCGCCTACGGCCGCATGCTCGCCAACGAGGCGGAGTCCAGCGTCAACGGCGCCGTCCAGGTCGCCCACGGCCTGACCACCCACCGCCTGTCGGTCCAGGTCGACTTCTTCTCCGCGGTCGACGACGTCCTCACCGGCGGCACCGAGACCGGCGCCGGACACATCGGCGACCAGCGGTACACCACCGGCGTGTACTACCGCTACGCCTCGCTGAACTGGCACGAGCTGGTCCGCAACCTCGACGGCGACGAGGCCACCGCCCGGGAGGTCCTGGAGGCGTTCACCCGCTCGTTCATCACCACCGTGCTGCCGGCCAAGGGCAACAACACCGCCGCGTTCACCCTGCCGCACCTCGTCTACACCGCGGTGCGCACCGACCGTCCGATCAACCTGGTCGGGGCGTTCGAGACCCCGGTCCGGGCCGCCGAGGAGGGCGGCTTCCTGCCCGGTTCCCTCGCCGCGCTCGGCAAGCACGCCGCGGCCACTGACCGCTTCCTCGGCATCAGGGGACGCGCCTTCCACGCCCACACTGGCCTCGTCGACGACGACATCCCGGCCCTGGGCAAGCGCCTGGGCGGCCTCGACGAGCTCATCGACGGCATCACCGGCGCCATCGCCGACCTCGGCACGACCACCAAGTAGCCCTTCCTGCACCTTTGTTCACGGGGTGCCCCCGCCGCCCACCGGCGGCCCGGGCACCCCACCCCGTCGTCCTTGGAGGCCCCGATGACCGGCATCCTCGCCCACATGTCCGCGCCTTGGCAGTCCTGGGGTCTGCAGGCCGAACACAACATCCATCCCACGGAGAAGCACCCCACCCGCGGCGCCCTGATCGGCCTGATCGCCTCCGCGATGGGCCGCTCCAGCGATCACCCCAACCCCGACCTGCAGCACCTGCGCTTCACCATCCGCATCGACCGCCCCGGCGAGCGGGAGGTCGACTTCCACACCATCGGCGGCGGCCTGCCCGCGCACCTAGCCGTGCCCAAGGCCGAGGGCGGCCCCCGCGACGAGGGCACCAGCACCATGGTCACCGAACGCGCCTACCGCGCCGGCGCCGCGTTCACCCTGGCCATCACCGGCCCCGCCGACACCATCGCCCACGCCGCCCACTCCCTGGCCAACCCCGTGTACGGGCCCTATCTGGGACGCCGCTCCTGCCCGCCCGACGTGCCGATCTTCCTCACCACCCACCCCGACCCCGTCGCCGCCCTCGACCACCTCCCGCTGCACCGTCCCGCCCCCGCGTCCTGGGACGAGCGCCAGGGCGTCGGCTTCGTCTACGACACCGCCCCCGAACCCGGTGCCCGGCCCGATCGCCAACTGCGCGACCAGCCCCTGCCCGGACGGCACTTCACCGACCGCGACGTGTGGTACCGCACCCGCCACATCCCCGCCCCGGACGCCGGCCTCGGCACCACCTACCTCACCGCCCTCAGCGACTACCTGGAGAACGCCCGATGACCGCCCTCACCGAAGGCCTCCACCTCGCGCGGCTCTCCCTCAACCCCTACTCGCAGGAGGCCCGTGACGACCTCAAGGAGCGCGGCTCGCTCCACCGCCGCATCCAGGCCCTCTTCCCCGACCAGCTCGGCGCCGAGCCCCGCGCCGCCGCCCGCATCCTCTTTCGCCTGGAACGCACCGAACAGGCCGCCACCGTCCTCATCCAGTCCTCGATCCCCATCAACCGCAACGCCCTGCCCACCGGCTACACCAACGCCGACGTCGAGTACCGCGACCTGACGCCGCTGCTGGACTGGGCCGGCACCGGCCGCATCGTCCAGTACCGCATCGACGCCCACCCCGCCCGCGCCGTGCGGGCCCCGCACGAACCGGGCGTCGCCCGCCCCCGCGGCAAGCGGGTACCCCTGCAAGGGCAGGACGCCATCGACTGGTGGCACCGCCAGGCCACCCTCGCCGGACTCCAGCCCCACGTCGTCCTCGACCTCGAACAACCCGCCGTCACCGCCAACCGCGACAGCGGCAAGCGGATCTCCTACCGCGTCACCCGCTTCGAAGGCACCGCCACCATCACCGACCCCGACACCCTCCACGAAGCGCTGCGCCAGGGCATCGGCCAGGGCCGCGCCTTCGGCCTCGGCATGCTCTCCATCGCCCCCAACCGCGCCTGACCACCCCGCCCGGAGAACGACCAACGTGCCCGCACCGCTCGACCCTCGCCTGCCCGCCAAAGAACACGGCCTCAAGGAGCCCTACCCCACCGGCTGCCACGCCCTGGACGCCGGCGCCATGGCCGAACGCCTGTGGAACACCTACCTCACCCCCGCCCAGCGCCGCGTCATCGCCACCGGCTGGGGCCTGACCGACGACCAGGCTCGCACCCTGATCGTCTTCCTCGCCGCCCTCCACGACCTCGCCAAGATCAGCCCCACCTTCCTTCGCGGCCTGGGCGACGCCGACCAGCTCACCGGCACCCCCGGCTACCCCGCCGCCCCGCCCGGCGAGCGACTGCGCCACGACCGCGGCGTCCACCTCGCCCTGCCCAACATCCTCCACCGCACCCACCAACTCCCCCTCGACGACCGCCCCCTGCGCCTGGTCGCCCACCAACTCGCCCAGATACTCGGCGGCCACCACGGCCTGTGGCACCCCGCCCTCTCCCACCACGGCAACCAGCTCACCTGCCCCCTCGACGCCGCCCCCGGCCTCGGCCGCGAACAGTGGGACACTCAGCGCGAAGCCCTCCTCCGCCTGGCCGCCGACCACCTCGGCGTCCCGGTCATGCCCAACCGGGTCGCCCCCGCACCGGCCGCCGTCCTCGTCACCGGCACCGTCATGCTCGCCGACTGGCTGGTCTCCCAGATCGGCTGGATCCGTGCCCGCCAGCGCCAGTGGAAGAAGAACCCCGGCGACTGGGCAGCCCACCTCGCCGCCGCGCGCCGCGCCGCACCCCGCGCCCTGCAGCGCGCCCAGCTCACCACCGCGCCCCGCCCCAAAACCACGGCCTTCACCGGCCTCTTCCCCCACCTCGCCGGCCACCCGCTCCACCCGCTCCAGGAAGACCTGGAACAGCGCCTCCCCGCCCTCATCAAGAACGGCGGGCCCGGCCTGCTGCTCGTCACCGCCCCCACGGGCGACGGCAAGACCGAGTCAGCCCTCCTCGCCAGCGCGATCCTGGCCGCCGCCAGCGGCGCGGCCGGCCCCTGCGTCCTGCTGCCCACCATGGCCACCACCGACGCCATGTGGAAGCGCCTGCGCGACCACTGCCGCCACCTCGCGAACCTCACCGGCCGCCGCCACCCCACCGCCCTCCTCCACTCCGCGGCCTGGTACCACGCCGATTACAACCCCGCCGGCGACACCGCGCACTGCGACCACGCCACCGTCGACGAATGGCTGCGCGGCCGATACCGCGGCCTGCTCACCCACGCCTGCGCCGGCACCTGGGACCAGGCCGCAACCGCGGTCCTCCCGGTGAAGTACAACGCCATGCGCTGGCTCGGCCTGTCTCGCCACGTCGTCGTCGTCGACGAAGCCCACGCCTACGGCGCCTACGAGCACTACCTCACCGCCCGCCTCCTCGAATGGCTCGGCGCCCTCGGCACCCCCGTCGTCCTGCTCTCCGCCACCCTTACCGGCCGCACCGCCGCCAGCCTCATCAACGCCTACCGCACCGGCCAAAACCCCAAGGCGGTGCCCGAGAAGATCCAGCCCGCCTACCCCGGCTGGTCCTACACCGACGCCAACGGCACCACCACCGTCTCCCACGACGACATCCCCTCCAGCCGCGCCCACCAGCTCACCATCACCATGCCCGACGCCACCCCCGACGACCCCACCACCTTCGGCAGCCGCACCCACGCGCTCCTCGACGCCCTCGCACCGCTGCGCGACACCCACACCGGCAGCGCCCTCGTCGTCTGCAACACCGTCGCCGCCGCCCAGGGCACCCACCAACTCCTGCGCGCCACCTGGGGAACCGGCCCCGACACTCCCCGTCTGCTCCTGCTCCACTCCCAACTGCCCGCCCACCGGCGCACCGCCATCACCCGGCGCATCGAACGCTGGACCGGACGAGGCCGCACCCGACCCAACCGCCCCTTCGTCGTCGTCAGCAGCCCTGTCTGCGAACAGAGCCTCGACGTCGACTTCGACCTCGTCATCTCCGACCTCGCCCCCGCAGCCCAGCTCCTCCAGCGCGCCGGCCGCGGCCACCGACACCACCGCACCGACCGACCCACCTGGGCCCAGCACCCCACCCTCGTCGTCCTCACCCCGCCCGGCGCCATGCCGCCCGCCTGGCTCTACATCTACGACAAGATCCTGCTCCTCAACACCCGCCAGCAGCTACACGATCTCGATCCCACGAAGACCGGGACCGTCTCCCTCGCCGTGCCCCAACAGGTCCAGAACCTCATCGACGCCGTGTACGCGGACGACTTCACCACCCCCGACGGCCGCGCCCGCGAAGTCCAGGACCGCCAGCGCACCGCCCAAGCCGCCATCACCGCCATCAACCCGCCCAGCAAGGTCCACGATCTCCACCTCCTCTCCGAAGGCCTTGTCGACGACCCCGCCACCCGCCTCGGCGCCGACAGCCTGCGCATCCTGCCCGTCTACACCCAGCCCGACGGCACCCGCTGGCTCAACCGCCGCTGCACCACCCCGCTACCCGAAACCATCAACCCCGACGACCTCCACACCATCCGCCACCTCATGAACCTCACCCTCCCCATCCGCGCCGACCTCCTCCAACACCACGACCCCGACACCGCCCCACCCCCCGGATGGCGAACCATCGGAGGCCTACGCCACCTCACCCTCCTCCCTCAACCCGCCACCTCAACAGGAACCCGCTCCTACCGAACCCCAACCACCACCATCCAGCTCCACCCCACCCTCGGACTCACCACCACCAGACGCTGACCACGTAGAGTCAGACCAGGTCCAAACAGCCCACGCTCCTTGATAAAAGAAACAGCAAAGCCCTCCCAGCACCGCAGGTCGCGAAGGGTCCTCTCCGCCCACGCGGAGGTCTTCCGTTCATCACCTTCTCGTCCGCGGGCAGCGGCAAGTCCTCTCCGCCCACGCGGAGGTCTTCCGACATCGGCGTTGCGGGCCTCGTCGGTGAAGTCGTCCTCTCCGCCCACGCGGAGGTCTTCCGGCCGGCGGCTTCGGGTTCGCCGCCGGGAGGAGGTCCTCTCCGCCCACGCGGAGGTCTTCCGAGCCCATCGCCCTTGAGGGCTGAGGCCCCAACGTCCTCTCCGCCCACGCGGAGGTCTTCCGGCCTCCGACGAGGTCGCGCCGGCCTTCCGTCAGTTCTCTCCGCCCACGCGGATGTCGGCCGGAGGGCGGGGCGTTCCGCCCGTGACTGGAGGTGTCCTCTCCACCCGTGTGGAGGTCGGCCGGCCATCACCGGGTCCTTGCAGCCCTTGGGCACGTCCTCTCCGCCCACGCGGAGGTCCTCCGTAGCGGCGCCAGTAGGTCTCCCGCCAGTGGATGTCCTCTCCGCCCACGCGAGGTCTTCCGGCGGTCATCACGCCGTTGGTGCTGGGGGGTTCGTCCTCTCCGCCCACGCGGAGGTCTTCCATCGATGGTCGCCACACCGGTCGTGAACAGCGCGTCCTCTCCGCCCACGCGGAGGTTGGCCGAACCCGCCGCCGCGCTGGCCCTACCCGGCTCAGTGCCCGCCACCCGAGCGGAGGTTGGCTGCGGGCCATCCACTCCAGGATGATGCAGACGGCATGTTCTCCGCCCGTGCGGAGGTTGGCCGCTACTCACCGCGCTGCGGCAGATCTGCCCGCAGTCCTTCCCGCCCGCGCGGAGGTTGGCCGTACGACAAGAGCGCGGCGTGGCTCGGCGCATTGTGCTCCCCGCCCGGGCGGAGGTTGGCCGGACTTCACCCGGGCTGAGGCTCTGGCGGCCGTATGCTCTTCGCCCATGCGGAGGTCGGTCAGCGATCGAGGTCATGGGCATCTCCGGCGGGATACCCTCTCCGCCCGCGCGGAGGTCTTCCCAGGTCGGAGATGTGCTACGCGGCGGAAGTCGAGTCCTCTCCGCCTATGCGGAGGTTGACCGATGCGCAGGGGATCCAGGGAGAGGCCAGCCTGGACTTCTCCGCCCAGGCGGAGGTTGGTCCACCCGCACCTACGCGACGTAGAGGCCGAGGAGGTACCCTTCGCCCGCGCGGAGGTCGGCCGATCACCCGAGATGCAACGTCGCAGTATCGACAGAGCCCTCCGCCCATGCGGAGGTTGGCCGCCTCGCGTGCTGCCATCCTCCAGGAGGTCGAGGCGTGCTCCGCCCGCGCGGAGGTCGGCCGGAGAAGGAGGACCGGAACTACGTCAATGCGGTGTCTTCGTTGCCCATGCGGAGCTTGACCGGTGAAATGCTCCTGGCGGTGGAGGTCGCCGCCGCCCTCTCCGCCCTGCGAAGCTTGGCCGGCGGTCAAGACGTGGCTCGTCACTGGATGAGTGTGCTTCCTGCCTGCGCGGAGGTTGGCCACCGATTGGCGACATCGACGCGAAGATCTACCCGCGCCCTCCGCCCGCGCGGAGGTTGGCCGTGCTCCCGGATCTCGCCGCGGTCGGCGAACCCGTCCTCTCGGCCCGTGCGGAGGTTGGCCGCCCATGCGCTGCACGTACTCGGTGGCGATGGCGTCCTCTCCGACCGGGCGGAGGTCGGCCGCGAGGCCCTGAGCGCCGCAAGCTCGCCGCTCTGCCCGCTCTGCCCGTGCGGAGGCCCGCCGTTGGCGCCGGAGACGCGGGCGGCGACGTGTCCGCGCTCTCCGCCCTCGCGGAGCTTGGCTGTGGGGCGCGATCGACGGGACGCTGATCTACCGGTCCTCTCCGCCCGTGCCGAGGTTGGCCGGTGGCCTACATCATCATCCCCGTCTACATCCCTTCCTCTCCGCCGTGCGGAGGTTGGCCGCCCATGCCGTGAAGCTTGACCTCCCGGCTCAGGAACTCTCCACCCGCGGAGGTCGGCCAGGACCGGACGAAAAGCGGCCCATTCCGTAGATGTGCTCTCCGCCTACGCGGAGGTTGGCCGTAGAGCCCACCGGTCGGACTGACTCGAATAGCTTGCTCTCCGCCGACGCGGAAGTCAGCCAGCCCAGGACAAGAACGTAGTCACCAGAGAAGTCTGCTTTCCGCACGCGCGGAGGTCGGCCGGAGGTTGGTCGCGGGGCTGAGCACTACTACCTGTGCTCTCCGCCCTTGCGGAGGTTGGCCGCCGGGGACGGTGTAGTGGCGGTCAGCAGCAATGTGCCCTCCGCCCGCGCGGAGATAGGTCGGTGGCGTCGTAGTAGGCTCGGTCCTGATCAGTGAGCCTTCGCCATCTTCGAACGTGCTGGTCGGAGGGGCTGGCGTGGCGCTCGGTCGGGGTGCTCGGGCTGGTCGCGGGCGGGTGTCTGCGGTCTTGATCGTCTGACGCGGCGGGCCGGGGCGGCTTCTCCGGTTCCTCCGCGTCGTCGGCCCCATGCCGCCTACCATCCGATTCATGGTGGAGTCCGAGATCGCGGAACGGATCGCGGCGCGACGCGCGGAGCTGGACGAACTGGAAGACCAGCTGGTCAAGCAGTTGGAGGAGGTGCGGGCCGAGCGCGACGAACTCGCCGTGGCCGAACGGGTCTGGCAGCGGATGGCTGAACAGCTCGCCGCGCAGACGGCGGCGGCCGCACCGGTGCCGGTGGAGGTGGCGGGCCGAGCGGTGCTGCTGGTCCCGCACCGGGGGCACGGCGTGGCCGAGGACGCGCTGCCGCCGGACTACCAGCGCATCCTCGCCATCGTGCGCGACGCGGGCGGCCCGGTTGCGACCAGGCGGGTCGGCGAGGTGCTGGGGCTTCCGGTGGCGGTGCGGGGCAAGCTGGAGCCGTTGCGCGGAAAGCTGTCCAAGCTCGCCGGGCGGGGCTGGCTGCGCAAGCTGCCCGACGGGCGCTTCACCGCCCGCCTGTGACCGGGACCGCAGTGCGGGGCATGGCGTAACTGTGCTGCCCCCGGCGGTCGTTGAGATTGTGTGACGAATAACAACGCGCCCGCCGAGGGCGTCTCCCTTGTCTACCAGTGCAAGCTGAACCTGTCCACGAGCACGATCGACCACCTCGCCGACCTGCTGCGCTCCCGGCTGAAGGCGATACGTTCCCCGTGGCGGTCGCTGCCGCCGGGCCGGATCGCGGTGCTCGTGCTGGCCATGCTGCGGCACGACCAGCGCCTGCTGGACCTCGCCGGCGGCAACGGCGTGCCGGAATCCACTCTGCGGCGCTGGCGCGACGAGATGATCGACCTGCTCGCAGCCCGCGCCCCGCGCCTGGACCGGGCGCTTCGCCAGGTAGCCCGGCGGGGCGGCGAGGTCGTGCTGATCGACGGCACCTTGATCCCCACCCAGCGCCGCACCGGAGCGGAGAACCGGCGCAACTATTCCGGCAAGCACCACAGCCACGGCCTGCACTTCCTCGCCCTGACCGACGAGAAGGGCAGGTTGATCTGGATCTCCGCCGCCCGGCCGGGCCGGACCCACGACGCCACGGCGACCCGCCACGACAAGATCGTCGATCACCTGAAGGCGGCCGGCCTCGGCGCGCTCGCCGACCTGGGCTTCATCGGCGTCGACAAGCCCGAGGACCCCGACGACCTGGTCATCGTCACCGGCTACAAGGCCACCCGCGCCCGCCAGCTCACCCCGGGCCAGAAGCAGGCCAACCGAATCCTGGCCGCCGGGCGCGCCCCGGTCGAACACGGTTTCGCGAACCTGAAGGCCTGGCGCGTGCTGACCAAGCTCCGCACCGACCCCGCCCGCGCCACCGCCCTCCTGCGCGCCCTGCTCGTCCTGACCAACCTCGAGGTCAACCGGTGACGCACGGTTGACGGATGATCAAGACCGCAGACTCCCGCCCGCGACCAGCCCGAGCATCCCGACCGAGCGCCACGCCAGCCCCTCCGACCAGCACGTTCGAAGATGGCGAAGGCTCAGTGCTGTCTGCCTGCGCGGAGGTCGGCCGCGGGTGGCCGCGGACTGCGAGTGCCAGCCTTCGTGATCTCCGCCCCTGCGGAGGTAGGCCCGCGAGGATCATCAGGTACATGGCTGCCTCGTCGTGCTCGCTCTGCCCACGCGGAGGTCGGCCGTACCTTGGATGGGCGCCACCATATTTCCCCGCATCCTCTCCGCCCGGGCGGAGGTTGACCGAACTATGCCTATGCCGTCCGACTGGAAATTTCGTGCCCTCCGCCCGCGCGGGGTTCGCCGTCGTAGATATAGGTGATCCGATCGACCTACAGGTGCTCTCCGCCCGCGCGGAGGTTGGCCGTAGGCGTTCGCGAACTGATGCGTCCCAACGACGTGCACTCCGCCCACGCGGAGGTCTTCCGTCCTGCTTGGCCTTGGTGCCGATGTGGTTGGAGTCCTCTCCGCCCGCGCGGAGGTTGCCCGCGGGTTCTGCTGCACTGCGTCGCGGGCCGCTCGTGCTCTCCGCCCACGCGGAGGTCCGTCGCCGAGGTGCCCCACGCCGATTCGCCGGTGCCGGTGCCCTCCGCCCGCGCAGAGGTAGGCTCGCCAGGATCATCAGGTACATGCCTGCCTCGTCGCGCCCCCGCCCACGCGGAGGTTGGCCGGTACGGCCGATTCGATCGAACTCGGGGAGCGTGTCCTCTCCGCCCACGCGGAGGTTGGCCGGCCCGCGGTATCGCCGTGCCGGCCGAGGCCCGGTCCTCTCCGCCCGCGCGGAGGTTGGCCGCGGCCTACGGTTTCCAGGCCGAGCCGCACGAGGCCCTCTCCGCCCACGCGGAGGTTGACCCCAGCTGCTCAACGCGCTGCGCGAGACCAAGCGGTCCTCTCCGCCCGCGCAGAGGTTGGCCGACATAGGTGGACGTGACATTCAGTGCGCCCAAGTGCCTCCGCCCGCGCGGAGGTCGACCGAATGTGGTCGGCTGGCCCGAGAACAAGGTTCAGTGCCCTCCGCCCTCGCCAAGGTCCGTCGCCGAGGTGCCCCACGCCGATTCGCCGGTGCCTGTTCCCTCTGCCCGCGCAGAGGTAGGCTCGCCAGAATCATCAGGTACATGGCTGCCTCGTCGCGCCCCCGCCCGCGCGGAGGTCTGCCGGACAGCGGAATCAAGTTCGTTCCGTGGGAACAATGCTCTCCGCCCGTGCGGAGGTTGGCCGCCGCCGCCGACCCCGACCGCCCGCAGCTGCATATGTTCTCCGCCCGCGCGGACGTTGGCCGATCTTGTCCGGATCCCAGAAGGCCAGCACCTGGTTTTCTCCGCCCGTGCGGAGGTTCGCCGGCCGGGGCCCACCAACGGCTCATCACCGGCGGGTACTCTCCGCCCGCGCGGAGGCTCGCCAAGCACCTCCTTCTCCTGGGCATTCCTAGCCTCGTGCTCTCCGCCCGCGCAGAGGTTGACCAATCCAAATATCGTGGGTCTGCCAATTCGTCGATCTGTTCTCCGTCCCTGCGGAGGTTGGCCGTGGGTGCCGAGCTTCGGCGACGACATGGCACAGTCCTCTCCGCCCGTGCGGAGGTTGACCGTTGGGCTGCCGGACACCGTCGTAGACGAGCGTGTTCTCTCCGCGCACGCGGAAGTCGGCCGGCGCTGCACTACCAGCTCAAGCGCGCGCTGGCGTGCGCTACGCCCGTGCGGAGGTTGGCCGGTCATGACCGAGGTCGGCCGCGAGTACGAGGGGTTCCCTCCGCCCACGCAGAGGTTGGCCGTCGTGGGGACGGAACGAGGCCGCGTAGCCCAGGTCGTTTCCGCCCGCGCGGAGGTTGGCCGCGAAGCGCCGATCCATACCTGGCTCCGTCAGAGTGCTCTCCGTCTGTGCGGAGGTTGGCCGCGGCTGCGGGTCTCGGCGAGAATCCGTCCACACTGCTCTCCGCCGTACGGAGGTTGGCCGACCACCGCGATGCAGGTGGCCGCCGACGCCGTCTCCTGTCCGCCCGTGCGGAGGTTGGCCGTCGACCTGCTCGGCGGCGCGGATCGGCGTCACGTGCTCTCCGCCTTCGCGGCGGAGGTTGGCCGACCCTGCACCACCGGCTCAAGTGAGCGCTGGCGCACCCTCCGCCCGTGCGGAGTTTGGCCGGACGGCATCCCAGCCGCGTTCACCAAGCGCGGGTGCTCTCCGCCTGCGCGGAGGTGGGCCGATCATCACCATCTGGATGACGCCGATCAGCAGGTACCTCCGCCCGCGCGGAAGTTAGCCGGACGCCGTGGAGACCCTGGCGACCAAAAATGTATTCTCTCCGCCCACGCGGAGGTTTGCCGATCTTCGCGGCCTCGTCCTTCGGAGCGTACATGTGCCCTCCGCTCGCGCGGAGGTCGGCCGCCGACGCCGCCCTTGAGCAGGCCGCCAATACTGTGCTCTCCGCCGACGCGGAGGCTGGTCGCCCCACCTGATGCTCACCCAGACGCCCTGGCCGCGCTATCCGCCCGCGCGGAGGTCGGCCGCAGCCGTCACAGCTTCGGATATTGAGATCGACTCGCTCTCTGCCGCACAGAGGTTGGCCGCGGTTCGGCTGGCGGCTGTGTACCTAATCACACGCTCTCCGCCCACGCGGAGGTTGGCCGTCGTTCTGCTCCTCCAGCACGAGGAACCAGCGGTCCTCTTCGCCCACGCGGAGGTTGGCCGGTCTTGACCTTGATCTCGTCGCCGGCTTCGATGTCCTCTCCGCCCGCGCGGAGGTTGACCGCGGCAGTTGACCGATGAGGGGTCGGCGTGGCCGTCCTCCCCGCCCGCGCGGAGGTTGACCGGTGCTGCGCACCGACGCGAACCGGGCGACCGCGTCCTCTCCGCCTGGGCGGAGGTTGGCCGCGGATCTGCATCGTCTACTGCTCCTACGGGTCGTCCTCTCCGCCCGCGCGGAGGTTGGCCGGCGCTGTGGTGGCTGCACGGCCTGTGGGAGGAGTCCTCTCCGCCCGCGCGGAGGTTGGCCGGGCGGTTACGGCGACGACCTTTCGGAGGTGCGGTCCTCTCCGCCCGCGCGGAGGTTGGCCGGTGGTGCCGAGGATCGGCTCCAGGGCGTCCTTGTGCTCTCCGCCTGCGCGGAGGTTGGTCGGAGGTGGCTGGCGTCTTCGACCTGCTGGCCGCGTGGTCTCCGCCCATGCAGAGGTTGGCCGTTCGGGTTCAGCCCCACATACAGCACATCCTGTCCTCTCCGCTGTGCGGAGGTTGACCGATGGCCTACATCATCATCCCCGTCTATATCCCATCCTCTCCGCCGTGCGGAGGTTGGCCGTACGGCGGATACGCCTTCGTCGACAACGCCAAGTCCTGTGCGCCCGCGCGGAAGTTGGTCGTCGCGCCTGATCGCGGCGCTGACTGGTGTGTGGTGCTCTCGGCCCGCGCGGAGGTTGGCCAGGCGGACAGGGCCAGCTGACCGAGGCCGGGAAGTGCTCTCCGCCCGCGCGGAGGTTGGCCGAGGCCGCGCAGCATCACCGTGCCGTCCGGCATGTCCTTTCCGTCTACGCGGAGGTTGGCCGCCGCGCCGCACATCCGGATGGCGGAGGAGAAGTCTTCTCCGCCCTGCGCGGAGGTCTTCCGACGTCCGGCTTGTTCGAGGTCAGCATCACCGCGTCCTCTCCGCCTGGGCGGAGGTCTCGCGGATGCTCGTCAGGTCAGCGTGGGCGCCGCCGTCCTCTCCGCCTGTGCGGAGGTAGACCCGCCAGGATCATTAGGTACATCGCTGCCTCATCGTGCCCTCCGCCCGCGCGCGGAGGTTGACCAGGCTGTACAACCAGAGTCCGTGTCAGGATGATGTACCCTCCGCCCACGCGGAGGTTGGCCGTTGGCGTCTGGGCTGCTCGGCGGCGCGGATAGGACCTCTCCGCCCACGCGGGGTTCGCCGTCGTAGATTTGGGTGATCCGATCGACCTACAGGTGCTCTCCGCCCGCGCGGAGGTCTTCCGGATGTCACCACCACCTCGACCAACGCGAAGGGGGTCCTCTCCGCCCACGCGGAAGTTGGTCGGTGGTCGGCATCGGCGACCCGATGCAGTTGCAGTCCATTCCGCCCACGCGGAGGTCTTCCGTCCTGCTTGGCCTTGGTGGCGATGTGGTTGGAGTCCTCCCCGCCCGCGCGGAAGTTGGCCGGACCGCGCCCAGGGTTTTACCACCGACACTGCGTGCCCTCCGCCCGCGCGAAGGTTGGCCGTCCGTCATAGAACAGGCAGTTCGAGCCCTGGTGTCTCTCCGCCCTTGCGGAGGGTGGTCTCGGCAAGGATGAAACTGACCCCCTGAGCGGCGGTGGTCGATCACCCCGACGACTCGGAAGCCGCACTGCTTGGCGAGGTCGGCGGTCCGGGGCACCTGGTCGAAGCTGCTCTCGCCCCATGCCGACTGCGGCACGCCCGCAGGTGGAGAGGGGCAGCTTGGCCGGCACCGGGCAAGGGCAGCAGCTGCGTGGAAGCTACCTACGGTCACCCTACGACAGCGCTGCCGCCCCGCCCGGCCGCTGCGGAGGGCCGGCGCCACACCTCGCTCTTGTGCAGTCTCAACAACAGGGCGGAGCCATGCGGATGGTGTCGAATTCGGCAGATCGGCCCGCATTTGGGCTGTGGACCGGGCGAACCTCCGATTCCTGGCTCCAGGGTCGGAACGCATCCACTACCCGAGCCGGAATCCGTTTCCCGCCGCCACCCGGTGTTGCACCGTGGAGACGCCCTGAAGCCCAGTGGAATTCGCCGAGCAGGGTTTTCACGCGGCCTGCGCCGCCGGTACTCTGGCTGAAAGCGGACGCGTGGGCCTTCGGCTGGCTGGTCCCCGGGGGCAGCTCCTCACGGCCCGCCCGGAGGGTCCTGGTCCCCAACTGGTCCCCAGCAAGATCGTTTAGGGGTGTTCGCAGGTGGCTCGCTTCCCTGACGGGGCGTCATGCGAAAGGCCGCTGACCTGGGATTTCTCCCGGCCAACGGCCTTTCCGACTCACGTCGGGACGACAGGATTTGAACCTGCGACCCCTTGACCCCCAGTCAAGTGCGCTACCAAGCTGCGCCACGTCCCGTGGTTTCGATGCCGTGCGGCTGGGCCTGGAGGGCTCTGCCGGGTGGCTTCTCGACCTTGTCTCCGGTTGTCCCGGCGACGTGGAAAACAATACAGCACGTCGGGGGGTGCTCGCTGCCAGGTTTCGGGGGTGGGGTTGGTCAGGGGGTCGGGTGGCGGGCGTCGTAGGTGAGGAAGGCGGGGCGGCGGGCGGCGAGGAGGAGGACGCAGGCGACGCAGGCGAGGCCGCCGGTGATGACGGAGGTGGCGGGGTTGCTGAGGGCGGCGACGGCGCCGGACTCGAAGTCGCCGAGGCGGGGGCCGCCCGCCACGACGACGATGAAGATGCCCTGGAGGCGGCCGCGCATCTCGTCGGGGGCCGCGACCTGCATCATCGTGTTGCGGAAGATCATGCTGACGGTGTCGGCGCAGCCGGCCACCGCGAGCAGCAGGAGGCCGAGCCAGAGGTTGTGGAGTGCGCCGAAGGCCGCGATGGCGAGGCCCCAGGCGGAGACGGCGGCGAGGATCGCGACGCCCTGGCGGTGGACCCGGCTCACCCAGCCGGAGAAGAGCGCGCCGATCAGGGCGCCGACGGCCGGGGCGGAGACGAGCAGGCCGACGGTACGGGCGTCGCCGGCGTAGAAGGTGACGGCGATCGCCGGGAAGAGGGCGCGCGGCATGCCGAAGATCATCGCGGCCAGGTCGGCGAGGAAGCTGGTGCGCAGGTTGGGCTGCTCGCGCAGGAAGCGCAGGCCGTCGAGGACGGAGGCGCGGCCTTTGCGCTCTCCGTGCGGTCGCATGGCGGGCAGGCGCCCCATGGCGTAGAGGGTGCCGGTGAAGGCGACGGTGTCGACGAGGTAGGCGGACTGGGCGCCGAAGGCGCCGATCAGGACGCCGCCGAGCATCGGGCCGACGGTGAGGCCGAGGTTCATGCTGACGGTGTTCAGTGCGTTCGCCGCCGGGAGCTGGTGGGCGGGAACCAGTCGCGGGATCATCGCCGAGCGGGCGGGCGAGCTGAGCGCGAAGAACCCGGCCTGGACGGCGACCGCCGCGTAGAGGACGGCCACCAGGCCGAGCCCGGCCAGCGCCTGGGCGGCGAGGGCGGCGGAGACGGCGGCCAGGCCAGCCGAGCCGATCAGGCCGAGCTTGCGCCGGTCGACGGTGTCGGCGATGGCGCCGCCGTACAGGCCGAAGGCGACCAGCGGGACGAGCGAGAACAGGCCCACCAGTCCGGTCGCGAAGGCGGAGCCGGTCAGGTCGTAGACCTGGACGGAGACGGCCACGGCGGTCATCTGCTGGCCTATGGAGGACACCGCCTGTCCGGACCAGACCCGGCGGTAGTCGGGGTTCTCACGCAGCGGACTGAGGTCGGCGAAGGCTCGTCGGTACCAGGGAACGCCCGCCGAAGCGGAGGAAGTGGAGTGAGCGGAGGGAGCCGGCGGAGCCGGCATGGCGGAGGGAGTGGGAGGTGCAAGGGGATCGGCGGCCGGGGCTTCAGGGGGTTGGTTGGTCGTCACAACGGTCCATAGTTGCTCCGGCTTCCGCCAAACCCAACACCGGGTCCGCCTCACCCGCCCCGCCGACCGGGCCCCGCGCCCGGCCGGCCGACGACGCCGCTTCGCGTTCTACCTGCTCAGCACCTGCTTCTCCCCCGCCTCCACCGCGAAGTCCAGCCGGTTGCCCGGCGGCGGGAACGGGCAGATGAAGTGGTCCGCGAAGGCGCAGGGCGGCAGGTAAGCCCGGTTGAAGTCGAGGACGGTCCGGCCGTCACCGTCGGGTGCCGGCAGGGTGATGAAACGGAAGCGGTAGGTGTCGATTCCGCTGGTGGCGTCCGCGATGACGCCGGTGAGGCGCTGCCCCGCGCGGCTGACGGTCAGCGTGCGGTGCTCGCCTGCCACGGTGAACTCGATGGTGCCGGTGACCGCCAGCGGGCGGTCCTTGCCGTCCGCGTTCGGGACCAGCACCGACTGTCCCTCCTCCTCGAAGGGGGTGTAGACGGCGGGTACGGCCCACTCGGGCGCGTACGGGTAGGCGGCGATGCCCGCGAAGCCCGTCCGGGCGGGCGAGGCCGGGTCGAAGACCCGGAGGGCGAGCTCGCCCTCCCTCTCGATCGGGACGAGCAGCAGCTCGCCCAGGGTGGCGGTGTCGGCGGCCGGATCGGTGTCGGGGCGCAGCAGCACCTCGCCGTCCACAGGACCGTCGGCGCCGTCGACGGTGATGCCGTCGACCGCCGCGGCCCGTACCCGGACGCCCTCGGCGTCGGCCCACCAGTGCCCGGGCAGGCCCGGGACCTCGGCCGGTTCGGGCTCCAGCCAGTGCGTGCCGGTGAGTGCGAGCTGGCCGTGCGGCGCGCTCACCGACGCCGCCCGCCGGTCACTCCAGTGCTTCCAGTCCTCCGCTGCCGTCGCCGTCATCGGTGAACCCTCCCGCTCCGGTCCGCGGACGGCCCGCCGTTCGAGCCGTCCGTCTCGGTCATCCTGCACAACGCCGTGCGCCGGTACGGATCATTCCCACGGCCCCGGCAAGCCGCCGAACGTGCAAGGAGACTGCAGGGAGATTGCACGGAGACCGCAACGCAACGCACCGCACCGCACCGCAACGCAACGCAACGCGACGCGAGCAGACGCCGTGCGGCGACATAGCGGCAACGACGTGGCGGTAACGCGGCGGCCGCCGGGACACCTGTGCTCAGCCCTTCAGGGGCCGGAACAGGCCCTCCTGCACCACCGACACCACCAGCTGCCCGTTCCGGTCGAAGATCTGCCCGCGCGCCAGGCCGCGCGCGCCGTGGGCGATCGGCGACTCCTGCTGGTAGAGCAGCCAGTCGTCGGTCCGGAACGGCCGGTGGAACCACATCGCGTGGTCCAGCGAGGCCATGTCGAAGTGCCGGGTGCCCCAGAGCGGCTCCACGGGGGCTCGGACGGCGTCCAGCAGCGTCATGTCGCTGGCGTAGGTGAGGGCACAGACGTGGATCAGCGGATCGTCGGGCAGCGGGCCGTTGGTGCGCAGCCAGACGCCGCTGCGCGCCTCGACGTCCACCAGTTCCTCCTTGTTCCAGCGCAGCCGCTCGACGTAGCGGATGTCGAAAGGCTGGCGGCGGCTGATGAACGGGGGCAGCTCGCCGAGCCGGGAGCCGACCTCGTCCAGGGCGCTGGGCAGCTCCTCGGGTGCCGGAACCGACGGCATCGGGTACTGGTGCTCGATGCTGCCCTCCTCCGGTCTGTGGAAGTCGGCGGTGAGCGAGAAGATCGACCGGCCGCCCTGGATGGCGAGCACCCGGCGGGTGGTGAAGGTGCGACCGTCGCGGATCCGATCGACCTGGTAGACGATCGGCACACCGGGCACCCCGGGGCGCAGGAAGTACGCGTGCAGCGAGTGGACGGGGCGCTCGCCCTCGACCGTGCGCCCCGCCGCGACCAGCGCCTGCCCGGCGACCTGACCGCCGAAGGTGCGCTGCAGCGCCTCCTCGGGGCTGCGCCCGCGGAAGATGTTCAGTTCTATCTGCTCCAGGTCCAGCAGATCGACGAGGTCGTCGACGGGGGTACCCATGCGCGCGCTCCCTCTCGTGTTTCCGATCGAGTTCTCCAGCTCTCTCGAATTCTCCGGCGCCCCGGGTCATTCCCGCTCACCGGCCCCGACCCAATGATTCACTCGAACGTGTAAACGAGTGGACAGGTCGACGAACGGCCGAGCACCCTCGAAGCGCAGGGCCCCGCTCCCGCACGACGGGGCGGTGCAGGAGGCAGGAAGCAGGAGGCAGGAGGCAGGAGGCAGGAGGCAGGAGGCAGGAGGCAGGAGGCAGGAGGATGGTGAGGTGATCCAGGGTGACCTGTTCGAGGACCAGCCCGACGACCGGCCCGGCGGCCTCCCGGGCGCGGGCCGGGCCGCCCGGGTGCGGTCCGAGCCCGCCCCCGGGGCCGTCCTGCTGCCTGGCTGGCTGGACCCCGCCGCGCAGCTCCGGCTGGTCGCCGCCTGCCGGGAATGGGCCCGGCCGCCCGCCGGCTTGCACAGCGTGCGGATGCCCACCGGCGGCCTGATGTCGGTGCGGATGGTGAGCCTCGGCTGGCACTGGTACCCGTACGGGTACGCCCGGACCGCCGAGGACGGCGCGCCCGTCAAGCCGTTCCCGGCGCTGCTCGGGGAACTGGCCCGGCGGGCGGTGGCGGAGGCGTACGGGGATCGGGTCGGGGATGTCGCGGGCGCGGCCGCGTACGAACCGGACACCGCGATCGTCAACCACTACGCGCACGGCGCGAAGATGGGCCTGCACCAGGACCGCGACGAACGCGTGGACGCCCCGGTGGTCTCGCTCTCGCTGGGCGACGACTGTGTCTTCCGGCTCGGGAACACCGAGACCAGGACCCGACCGTGGACCGACCTGGAGCTGCACAGCGGGGACCTGCTGGTCTTCGGCGGGCCGGCCCGGTTCGCGTACCACGGGGTGGTACGGACGCTGCCGGGGACGGCGGACCCCGCGCTGGGGCTGGTGGGACGGCTCAACGTCACGGTCCGGCAGTCCGGGCTCCGTGAGGGGAGTAGCTGACGGTGTGAGAGCGGAGGGCACAGGAGCGAAGGAGGAGTAAGGGGACCTGCCGGAGCAGACCCAGCTCCCGCGCGCGGGCCGACCAGGCCTCCCAACCCTGCTGCCGCACGATCTCCTCGCCGACCGTGGTCTGCTCCCGCCGGTTCGCGTGGTCGGGTCAGTCGGCGAAGTGCAGGCTCCCGGACTCCACCCAGGTGGGCGGCCGGATCTGCAGGCCGCCGTAGTAACCGTTGCCGGTGTCCGCCCGCCAGTCGCCACCGCCACCGCGGCACCCGCCCCGATCACGGTCCGGGACGTCCGTTCGTCACTCGCATTCGGCATGGCAGCCGACCCTAGGCAGCTCGACCCCGGACGGGCCGTCACCCGCCCCGACACGCCGGAAACGCCGACGGCCGCTCCCCCACGCGGGGGGAGCGGCCACCAGGCACCTCGGCACAGCACAGAACAGCACAGAACAGCACTACAGGGGCACCGCACCGCACTGCCCTGCACCAGCCGAGCCGACCAGCGGTCAGCTCATCAGGCCTCAGATGCTGAGGGTCTGGCCCGGGAAGATCAGGTCTGGGTTGCCGCCGATGACCTTGGCGTTGTTCTTGTACAGGTCGTGCCAGTCCAGGCCCTGCGCAGCGGCGATGGAGCTCAGGGTGTCGCCGGACTTGACGGTGTAGTTGCCCTTGGCCGGCTTGGTGTCGTTGGAGCCGGTCCAGGACTTGGCGGCATCGGCCTTCGGGGCAGCGGCCGTCGGCGCGGCAGCCTTCGGCGCGGCAGCAGCCTTGGGGGCGACGACCTTCGGGGCAGCGGCCTTCGGCGCGGGGGTCTGCGCCGGCTTGGCGGCAGAGGCGCCGGCCGTGGTGTCGACGGCGGCCGGGGCGCCGCCCTTGGTCAGGCCCGCCTTGACGGAGCAGACCGGCCAGGCGCCGGGGCCCTGCGAGGCGAGGACCTTCTCGGCGACGGAGATCTGCTGCGCCTTGGTGGCCTGGTTGGCCTGCGCGGCGTAGGCGGTGCCGCCGTACGCGGCCCAGGTGCTGGAGGTGAACTGCAGACCGCCGTAGAAGCCGTTGCCGGTGTTGATGGCCCAGTTGCCGCCGCTCTCGCACTGGGCGACGGCGTCCCAGGTCGAGACGGAGGCGGCGGAGGCCGAGGTGGCCGTGACGAGGCCGGCCACCGGCAGGGCCGCGACAGCGGCGCCCGCCACGACGGCCATCCGAACGCGGTTGCGCTTGGTGGCGACGGTGGTGGTGGCAGCGGCGTTCTCGTGACGGAAGGTCATGGGGTTCCTCTCGACAGCCCCGGGCGGGCATGCGGAACCAGACCCTGGAGAGGGCCGCGTTTCGCTTGCCGCGTCCGTCGGACGGCCGTGCACGTGTCGGACGTGCCGCTGCCGCCCCGGCCACCCAGCCGCTCGCCGGCGACCTGTTCGAGCGATCGCGTCGGCGGGCACCTGCCGCGTCCGGTCGGGACCGGGGGGGGCGGTACGTCGGGGGTGATCCCGGGTGGCGCTCGTTGCGCCGCCAAAGAAGCTACGAGTCGGTCGCCGGGGAAACCAAAACCCCAGCGGTATTCCCAGCTCAGCAATGGGTTACCGCCGGTAATAACCATTCAAACTTGCCCGGAATGTCCGATTTGGCCGTTGATTCCTAGATCAAACATCCAGTTCACGTGGCCCACCTCACAGTTTCATTCCGGCAGTCCTGCCCTCGACTTCGACACATTGCGACCACGAGAACACGTGGCGCGATCGGATCCGGGGCAATTCCCGTCAGCCTCGACGAGCACCCGTGACGCCTGACACAAGGGCCCGTTGGGCATGGCGACCTCCCCGAGTCCGCCCCATGACCCCAACCGCACCCATCCGAGGAGACCCTGTGCCGCGCATGCTCGACGTCAGCGACGAGGTCCGGTCCGAGATCGGCGACGACGAGGCCGACCGCCTGCTCGGCGGCGACCGCGCCCCCGACAACTACGAATGCACCTCCTGCCGCACCCCCGGCGACACCCACGCGGAGCCCACCAGCACCGTGCTGTTCGTCGGCGACGAGACCGCCGTCCTGGCCTTCGCCCACGCCCGCTGCATCCCCTCCCAGGTGGTGCCGGTCGCCGAGGAGCAACTGGCCGGCGCCGTCCGCAGCATCAGCCAGTCCCAGCCCGCCGCCCCGGATCTGACGTTCCCCACCCCCGACTTCGCCGTCCCCACCCCCGACTTCGCCGTCCCCACCCCCGACTTCGCCATTCCGGCCCAGAACTCCGCCGGGGGGCCGTCCCAGCCGACCGCCCCCGGCCAGGCCGCCATCCTCGGCATCACCTGCGGGCTCGTCCTGCACGGCAAGGTCGGCCACGCCTCACTGGTGGTCGAGCCCACCGGCCCGGTCGGCCGGCCCGGCAGCACCTCCGGCGAGGACGAGTTCCTCGACCTGCTCCAGGACGCGGGCTTCCAGCGGGTCAGCGACCTCGACGAGACCCCGGAGCAACTGCCCGGCTGGTCGGTCCTGGTCGCCATGGGCAAGCTGCACGCGATCCTGCAGCCCGCCGCGGCCGGCGGCAGCACCGGCTGGTGGCAGGCGCACCAGCCGCTCCAGGTCACCGACGCCTGGCGGATGGCCGCCAGCCAGCTCTCCGAGGTGAGCATGTACGCCGTCCCGGCCGGAATGGTCGGCCGCCAGCCCCGCGAGGACCTGCTGCGCCAGGCGCTGGAACGGGCGGTGGCGCTCGGTCAGGTGGTCGCCGCCTCCCTCCCGCTGGCCGGCACCTGATCCGCTCCGGAGCTTCGGACGGTGGCCGCTGCCGACGCCGGTCAGCGGCCACCGTCGGAAGCGTCCGGCCCCGCTCGCCGTCCGCTCCCCCAGGCCCGGCTCCGGCCCCGCTCGCCGTCCGGCACCCGGGCCGCTCTCCCCCGCATCCCCGCCGTCTCTCACTCGTTGGCTCCTACGTGTACAGCTACGACGTCTCCGCACCCGCCGGACGGACCGCCACCTCCGCCCGCTCGATCCCGGGCATGCGCCCGTCGTACGACGCGGAGCACCCGCACTCGACGACCCCGATCTACGACGAGCTGTACTCCGAGTACCGAAGGCTGTTCCGCGCCCTGCCCGGCGACCGCTCGGGCGAGGAGGACCTGCGGTTCACCGGCTTCGCGGTCCGTGACGCTCACCCGCTGCTCGGCGAGCAACGGCAGTACCCGCCGCAGCAGCAGGCCTTCCACACCTACGCGGGCCAGCCGTCCGGCCTGCCGCAGTTCATGCCGACGCAGTCACAGCACGCCCACACCACCAGCCACCGCGACCCCACCCCCACCCACACCCACACCACCACCCCGACGCCCGCGCACGCACCCGTCGTCGCCCCCACCAGCGACAACCAGAACCAGAACCACAGCCAGAGCCACAGCCAGGGTCAGGGTCAGGGTCAGGGTCACACCCAAGCCCCCTCCCCCCAGTTCACCGACGGCCAGGGCTGGATCGCCGCCGGCTACCTAGGCCCGCTCCCGCACGTCACCCCCGCACCGCCCCCGGCCCCCTCCCCGGTACTGGGCACGGCCACCGGCCTCGCCACCGCCCAGTCCACCGGCGGCCGCCACCGCCAGATGCTCTCGCTCCCCCCGGGCCGCGTCGGCGACCACCACTGACCTGACCACGCGTCCACCGCTGACCCAGCCACACGCCCACCGCCGCCCCGACCGCAGGCCCACCGCTGGCCTCCCCCACCCCCATCACCACCACACGCCAACCAGCAGAGGCCCGAAAAGCCCGAAGGCTCCGTCACCACCGGTGACGGAGCCTTCAAAGCCGTACTGCCGACCGCTACTTCTTCTTGCGCTTCTCCCGAACCCGCACCGAGATCGAGATCGGCGTCCCCACGAACCCGAACTCCTCGCGCAGCCGGCGCTCGATGAAGCGCCGGTAGCCCGCCTCCAGGAAGCCCGAGGCGAACAGCACGAAGCGCGGCGGCCGGATGCCCGCCTGGGTACCGAAGAGGATGCGCGGCTGCTTGCCGCCCCGGATCGGGTGCGGGTGGGCGGCCACCAGCTCGCCGAGGAAGGCGTTCAGGCGCGCGGTCGGGATGCGGGTCTCCCAGCCCTCCAGCGCGGTCTCGATCGCCGGGACGAGCTTCTCCATGTGCCGGCCGGTCTTGGCCGAGACGTTGACGCGCGGGGCCCACTGCACCTGGACGAGGTCGCGCTCGATCTCGCGCTCCAGGTAGTAGCGGCGCTCCTCGTCGAGCTGGTCCCACTTGTTGTAGGCGACGACGACGGCACGCCCTGCCTCGACGGCCATCGAGATGATCCGGGTGTCCTGCTCGGCGAGGGTCTCGCTGGCGTCGATCAGGACGACCGCGACCTCGGCCTTCTCCAGCGCGGCGGAGGTGCGCAGCGAGGCGTAGAAGTCGGCGCCGGCGGTCAGGTGGACCCGACGGCGGATGCCGGCGGTGTCCACGAACTTCCAGGTCTTGCCGCCGAGTTCGATCATCTCGTCGACCGGGTCACGGGTGGTGCCGGCCAGCTCGTTGACGACCACCCGCTCCTCGCCGGCGACCTTGTTCAGCAGGCTGGACTTGCCGACGTTGGGCCGGCCGATCAGCGCGATCCGGCGCGGGCCGCCGGGGGCGGCGTCGCCGAAGGTCTGCGGCGGGGCCTCGGGCAGCGCGGCCATGACGGCGTCCAGCAGGTCGCCGGAGCCGCGGCCGTGCAGGGCGGAGACGGGGAACGGCTCGCCCAGGCCCAGCGACCACAGGTAGGCGGCCTCGGCCTCGGTGGACGGGCCGTCGACCTTGTTGGCGCACAGGACGGTCGGCTTGCCCGCCCGGCGGATGATCTTGATCAGGGCCTCGTCGGTGTCGGTGGCGCCGACCGTGGCGTCCACCACGAACAGCACCGCGTCAGCCTGCTCGATGCCCAGCTCGGCCTGCGCGGCGACCATGGCGTCGATGCCGAGGACGTCGATCTCCCAGCCGCCGGTGTCGACCACCTTGAAGCGCCGGCCGTTCCAAGTGGCCTCGTAGGTGACCCGGTCGCGGGTGACGCCCGGCTTGTCCTCGACGACGGCCTCGCGGCGGCCGATGATGCGGTTCACCAGGGTCGACTTGCCGACGTTCGGGCGGCCGACGACGGCCAGCACCGGCAGCCGGACGTGCTCGGCGCCGTCCACGCCGTCGAAGCCGTCGAGGTCGAAGCCCTCTTCGGCGGCGAGGGCCATGAACTCGGCGTAGTCGGCGGCGTCCAGCTCACCGGGGCCGGTGGCGGAGTGCTCTGCGGTCATGTTCGTCTGTTCCGTTTCCCGGCCCGGCCCTTCCCAGGGGCGTGCCGTGCGTACCTGCCCCGATGTGGGCAGCGCGATGGTTTCCGCCGCGGCGCCTTGACGGCCCGCGGTTCGTTCGATGGTCATCTGACCAACTGAGTCAAGCAACCAGCTGATCAGACCGACGACAGCCCCGCCCGCTCCTCCACCAGCGCGGCGATCCGGTCGATCACCTGCTCCAGAGTGAGCTCACTGGTGTCCACCAGCACGGCGTCCGCAGCCTGGGCCAGCGGGGCCGTCTCGCGCGAGGAGTCGGCGGCGTCGCGGCGGGCGAGGTCGGCGGCCATCGCGATGATGGTCGCCTCGTCGACGCCCTTGGCGCGCAGTTCGGCCGCCCGGCGCTCGGCCCGGGCCGCCTCGGAGGCGGTCAGGAACACCTTGACGGTGGCCTGCGGGAACACCACGGTTCCCATGTCCCGGCCCTCGGCGACGATGCCGCGCTCGGCGACCTCGGCGCAGCCGCGCTGGAGCTCCACCAGCCGGGCCCGCACCGCCGGCACCGCGGCCACGGCACTGACCTGCGCCGTCACCTCGGGGCCCCGGATCGGGCCGGAGACGTCCTGCCCGTCCACGGTGATGGTCGGACCGTCGGCGTCCGTGCCCGACACGATGACGGGCTTGCCGCACGCGACGGCCACCGCCTCCGGGTCGGTCACGTCGACGTCGTTGGCCAGCATCCACCAGGTCATCGCCCGGTACATGGCGCCGGTGTCCAGGAAGCTCAGGCCCAGCCGGGCGGCGACCGCCCGCGAGACGGTCGACTTGCCGGAGCCGGAGGGTCCGTCGATGGCGACGACGACCGGGGCATGCGCTCGGTCGGCAGTGTCCACGGGGGCGAACCTCTCTCTGAGCATGGAAGCCGACGCCTCTGCGGGCGTACGGCCGGGGATTGTCTACCTCAAGGTTAATGGACCGCCGCCGGACCCCGTCCCGCGCCGGTCACCACCCGCCGGTCACCGCACGCTCGGTCACCGCAGGACCGGTCACCACCCGCCCGGTCACCGCACGCTCGGTCACCGCAGGACCGGCCACCACACGCCCGGTCACCGCAGGGCCGAGGACCCCAACGCGCCCGCCAGGTCGGACCTGAGCGAGCCCTCCCGGTGAATGACACCGTCCGGCAGCTGTGCCGCCGCCGCCACCACCTCCGCCGACTCCGCCTGCTCGGCCGCCGGGTCCACGGCCTACTCCACCGCCTCCAGCACCTCCAGCACCGCGTTCCCCAGCCGGGGCCGCACGTACTCGCCGTCCCGCTCGATGCCGAGCACCCCGCCGACGAAGGCCATCCGCCGCGTCCCGGCCGGCGTCTGCCAGTCGAACGCCACCTTCGAGACGTGCGACGGGAAGGCGTTCTCCTCGAACCGCACCCGCCCGTCCGACCAGCGGAAGTCCGTACGCGGCTCCGGCCCCGAGAGCGTCCGGGTGTGGGCGAAGAAGGCGGTGATCCAGCCGGAGACGAAGTCCCCGCCGGACTCCGAGTCCCACTTGTACAGCGATCGCCAGAACTCCTCGTCCACCGGCCCGCCCGCCGCCGTCTCCGCGATCTCCGCCAGCACCGGGCGCAGCCCGGCGAACCACGGCCCGAGCGGCTCGAACCAGTCCGCGAGCTCCCCGACCCGCCGCGCCAGCAGCACCCAGTCCCCGGCCGTGCCCTCCAGCCGGACCTTCGGAATGCCGCACATCGAGATCCAGAGGAACTCGTAGTAGGGGCTGACCACGTCCATCAGCGCCACCAGCGCCGCGGACACGTCGTCCGGCGTGGTGGTCGAGAACGAGGGCTGGAACAGCTCCACCAGCTCCGGCCCGACCGCCTGCGCCAGCGGCTCCCGGACCAGCCGGATCGACCGCGCCCAGTCCGCCTCCGCGCTCAGTGCGCTGTCGTCCCTGACCCGGACGGTCCGCTTCTGCCCGGGGGCGGCGCTGAACAGCCCCTCGTACCGGGGCGCGTTCAGTCGTACGTGCACCGCGACCTCGTGCACCACCGCGTACCAGAGCACGTCCGGCGACAGGCTCAGCGGCAGGTGCTCCGCGAACGCCGTGTGCGCGGCGCACAGCAGCAGGCTCCAGGTCGGCTCCGGGGGCTTCCGCAGCGGCTCGTACTCCTCCGGCGCCGCCAGCAGCGTCCCCGTACTGCGGTGGAGCACGGCGAACTCCCCGCCGATCACGGCCGCCAGGAAGCCGTCGTTCCCGACGACGTCCAACCGCGCCACGTCACCCGGCTCCTGCCCGTCCCCGAGCGCGACATCGACGATCACAGCCCGCCCCCGTTCACCCGCTCCAGCACCGCGTGCCCCAGCCGGGGCCGTAGGAACTCCCCGTCCCGCTCGACCGCGAGCACCCCGGCGACGAAGGCCATCGGCCGCTCGGCCCCCGCGCACTCCCACACGAACGGCACCGTCGACAGGTGCGAGGGGAAGTCGTTCACCGCGAAGGCGTCGCGGTGGTACGGCCGTTCCGCCGCCTCCCGCCAGCCGAAGCTCTGTCGCAGCCGGGGCCCGTCGGGCGTCTGGGTGTGGGCGAAGAAGGCGGTGAGCCAGCCGGTCACCCGGGGACCGCCGGACACCGACTCCCATTTGTACAGTGAGCGCCAGAAGCCGTCGTCCACCGGTCCGTCCCCCGCCGTCGCCGCGATCTCCGCCAGCACCGGGCGCAGCTCGGCGAACCAGGGCGCCAGCCAGTCGAAGCGCTCCGCCAGCGCCCCGACCCGCGAAGCCAGCAGCGCCCAGTCCTCGGCGGTGCCCTCCAGCCGGACCTTCGGGATCCCGCAGCGGGTCTCCCAGCGGAAGTCGTAGTACGGGCTGACCACGTCCATCAGCGCCACCAGCGCCGAGGCCTCGTCGTCCGGCGTGGTGGTGGAGAAGCCCGGCCGGAACAGCTCGACCAGCTCCACGCCCAGCGCCGCTGTCAGCGGCTCCCGGACCAGCCTCAGCGACCGCGCCCAGTCGGCGTCCCCGCCCACCAGCGTGTCGTCCCGCACGGTGAGCACCCGCTCCCGGCCCGCCGCACCGAACAGCGCCCGGTAGCGCGGCGGATACATCCGTACGTGCACCGCGACCTCGTGCACCACCGCGTACCAGAGCACGTCCGGCGACAGGCTCAGCGGCAGGTGCTCCGCGAACGCCGTGTGCGCGGCGCGCAGCAGCGGACTGCAGGTCGGTTCGGGTTCGACGGGCTCCGGACCGGCGGACTCCGGACGGACCGGCTGCGGCCGGGGCCGGGGCCGTTCGACCATCGCCGCCACGCTGCGGTGGCGGATCAGGAACTCCCCGCCCAGCACCGCCCGCAGGAACCGCTCGTTCCCGAGGTCCACCGGCTCACCGGCCGAGCCGTGCCGGCTCTCCCCCAGCGGCAACTCGATGATCACGCCCGCTCCCCCTCCGCAACCGCCGCTCGCCGCCCGACGGCCGTCAGTCCCGAACGCTCCAGCCGCCCGCGCGCAGCGCCGCCGAGAGCCGCTTGACCGACGTCGGCGCCACCGACAGCTGGACGAAGCCGACCTGTTGCCCGTCCGAGTGCTCGATGAGGACGTCCTCGATGTTGACCCCGGCCTCGCCGACCTCCCCGAACAGCCGGCCCAGCTCGCCCGGCTGGTCGCCGAGGACCACGGCGACGGTCTCGTACCGGGTGGGCGGGGCGCCGTGCTTGCCGGGGATGCGGGCCTGCCCGGTGTTGCCGCGCCGCATGACCGCCTCGATGCCCTCGGCCCCGGCCCGGCGCTCGCCCTCCTCCTCGGCCGCCATCGCGCGCAGCGCGATGACGGTCTCGCCGAGGTCCCCGGCGACCTCCTCCAGCACGTCGGCGACCGCGCCCGCGTTGGCGGACAGGATGTCGACCCACATACCCGGGTTGGAGGCGGCGATCCTGGTCACGTCGCGCACGCCCTGCCCGGAGAGCCTTATGGCCGTCTCGTCGGCGTTCTCCAACCGGGCCGCTACCAGCGAGGAGACCAGCTGCGGGGCGTGCGAGACCAGGGCCACGGCCCGGTCGTGCGCGTCCGCGTCCATCACGATCGGCATCGCGCCGCACAGTGCGACCAGCTCCAGCGCGGCGTTGAGCGTGTCGGTGTCGGTGTCGGCGGTCGGGGTGAGCACCCAGGGACGGCCTTCGAACAGGTCGGCGCGGGCGGCCAGCGGCCCGGAGCGCTCGCGGCCGGCCATCGGGTGACTACCGATGTAGTGGACGGTGTCCAGGCCGAGCGCGGCGATCTCACTGCCCGGGCCGGACTTCACACTGGCCACGTCGGTGTACCAGTGCGCCAGGTTGCGGCGCTGGCAGTCCGCGAGCACCTTGCCGACCAGCGCCGGCGGGACGGCGATGATCGCCAGGTCGACCGGGCCCTCGGCCGGTTCGGTGGTGCCGGCGCCGAGCGACTCGGCGGTGCGGGCGGCGTCCGGGTCGGCGTCCTCCAGATGGACGGTCAGCCCGCGTGCGGCCAGGGCCAGGGCTGCGGAGGTGCCGATCAGTCCGGTGCCGACGACGACGGCAGTGCGCATGGCGGGTGGCTCTCCTCGATCACGGTTCTCGACTGGACGGTTCTCGCTGGCGGTGCTCAACGGGTGCCACGGTCCCAACGGGTGCCGTGCCGCGGCAAGGGGAGGAGACGCGGCAGGTGCCGGAGGCGCGGCAGGTACCGGAGTCGACCGGGAGCACCCGCGCCCCATCCTCCCATCCGGAGGCCCCCGGAAACCCCCGGCCCCGCCAATCCCACGCACCCTGTTCCCCATCAGCGACAGGAAGCCCGGGAAGCCCCTGGAAGCCCCGGCAACCACCGCGCCCCCGCCCTCGTCCCCGACAGTGCACACGCCGTGCCCCGGGAAATCCGGCGACGCCCGGTCCCGAGCGGGGCAGACTGGCCGCCGGGGGCGGCGGGGCGAGCCGCGGCACACCGGACGCGAACGAAGGGGTTGCGCATGGACGATCAGCACAGCAGTCACACCGGGCCGTCGAAACCGCCGGCCGTACCGGCCCACCCGTCGGTCCTGGACTCCGTCGTGGTGTACGCCGAGGGCGCGGTGTGCCGCCGCCGGGCCACCGTGCCGGTCCCGCCCGGCGGACGACTGCGGCTGACCGGCCTGCCCGACTCGCTGAACGCCGACTCACTGCGCGCCCGGGTGCTCGCCGGCCCGGCCGGCACGGCGGTCGTCGAGGCCCGCCTGGAGACCGTCGCCGAGCTCCACGAGTCCGACGAACTCCCGCAGCTGCGCCGCGAGTTGGACGAGGCCATGGAGCGCCAAAGCGCGCTGAACGAGCGCCACCGGCTGGTCCGGACCGCGATCGCCGAGACCGCCGCGCTGCGCGCCGTCCCACCCCAACGCCGCCGCGACGACCCGCTGCGCCGCACCCCCGCCGACGCCTGGCTGGAGCTCGCCGACTTCGTCGACGAACGGCTGGCCCACCTCCAGGAGCGCGCCGAGCAGCTCACCCGGGAGATCGAACTCGCCGACCACGCGCGCGAGTTGGCGGCCGACCGGCTGGATCGAGCGTCCACCGCCGAGCGGACCGAGCCGGTCGAGACCATCGACACCGTCCTGCTCACCCTGACCACCACCGGAACCGGCACCCCGAACGCGACCGGCACCGAACAGGCCGAACAGGCCGAACAGGCCGAACAGATCGAACTGGAGCTGGAGTACGGCGTCCCCACCGCCCGCTGGGTGCCCGCCTACCGCCTCAGCCACCGCACCGGCGCCGACACCGCCCACCTGGTCCTGCGCGCCGCCGTCGCCCAGCACACCGGCGAGGACTGGACGGGCGTACGGCTCGCCCTGTCCACCGCCGACCTGGAGCGCCGCACCGACCTGCCCCGGCTCGCCTCGCTGCGGATCGGCCGCAGCCAGCCCACCCCGCCGCCCTCCGGCTGGCGCGAACCCCCGGCCGGCCTGTCCGACCTCTTCACCGGCTACGACGCGGCCTCGGCCGACCGCCCCGGCGCCCCCGTCGCGGTCGCGGCCGCCGCCACGCCCGAGCCCGCCCAGCTCCGCCGCACGCCCCGCACCGCCGCCCGCGCCGAGTTCCACCCGGACCGGGCGCCCGGCGGCGGCTCACTCGGCGTCCAGGAGCCGGCTCCCACGCCCCCACCGCCCGGCTTCGCCGGCTACGGCGCCCCACCCGCCGTGAGCGCCCCGCCCGCACCGACCGCCCCCGCCCTCGCCCCCGTGCCCCAGGCCCCCGGCGGCCCCCCGATGCCCCAGGCCTTCGGCGGCGCCCCGCCGCAGCAGGCCCGCCGCCGCGGCGCCACCCCGCCCCCGACCACCGGCCTCGCCCCCGACACCGTCCTGCTCGACTACCCCGGCCTCCGGCTGGCCGGCCCCGACGACCCCACCGACCGCCGCGGCACCCTGCGCCCGGACCCCGCCCGGGTCGAGCGCGCCGAACTGGAACGCTTCCTCCCCGGCGGCCCCGAGGGCGCCCGCCTGCGCGACCTCCCCCTCCCCCGCCACGCCGTCCCGCCCCGCCGGTCAGCCGGCTCCTTCGACCACCGCTTCGACGCCGCCGCCCCCGCCGACATCCCCTCCGACGGCACCTGGCACTCCGTCACCGTCGACCGGATCCCGCTCTCCGTCAGCCCCGAGTACGTCACCGTCCCCGCCGTCGAGCAGAAGGTGTACGCGACCCTGGTGCTCGCCAACCGCACCGACCGCGCCGTGCTGGCGGGCCCGGTCGAGGTCACCGTGGACGACGAGTTCCTGCTCACCGCCGCCCTGCCGACACTCGCGCCCGGCGAGACCCGGCACCTGGGCATCGGCGTGACCGAGAGCATCGAGGTGGCGCGCCGCACCGAGCTGCGCGAGTCCGCCACGGGCATGCTGAAGGGCAACAGCACCGTGCTCGACCACCGGGTGCACGTCCAGCTGGCGAACCGGCTCGGCCGTGCCGTCACGGTCGAGGTCCGCGAACGCGTGCCGCTCGCCTCCGACGCCGAGATCCGGATCGAGGAACGCGCCGACTGGCACACCCCGGCCGTCCCCACCCCGGAGTGCCCGCCCGGCACCCGGCTCTGGCGGATCGAACTGCCGCCTGGCGGTCGCACCGAGCTGGACGGCGGCTACCAGATCAAGATCCCGGCCGGAAAGACCATCGTCGGCGGAAACCGGAGGAACTGACAGATGACCGAAGAGACCGTCCCCCTCCCCGTCACCGCCGTCACCTGTCTGGAGGACCGCGCCCAGGTCGAACGCGCGGTGACGGTCGAACTCGTGGAGGGCATCCAACGGCTGCGGCTGGGCCCACTCACCTCCCTCGTCGTCGACCACACCCTGCGCGCCGAGTCCTCCGCCCCCGGCACCCGGGTGCTGGAGGCCCGGCTGGTGCGCACCTGGACCCCGCGCGCCCCGCTGCCGCCCGGCCCGGAGGACTCCGCGCTGCGCCACCGGCTGCACGACCTGGAGGCCGAGTCCCGGCTCGCGGAGCAGACCCGCGCCCGGCTGGAGGCCCGCCTGGCCCTGCTCGCCCAGCTCTCCGCGGACCTGCTGCGCGAGGTCGGCGAGGGCGCGGGCGTCGGCGAGATCGAACGCACCCGCTGGGCCCGCGAGCTGGACCGGGTGGACGCCGAGCGCGAGCGCTACGGCGAGGAACTGCGCGCCACCCACTCCCGGCTGCGCCGGCTGGACCAGGAGCGCTCCCAGGCCCTGCTGGCCCTGGACCGGGCCGAGGAGGAGCCCACCGAACTGCTCGCCCACCTGGAGCTGACCGTCGAGGCCGAACGGCCCGGCCCGGCCGCCCTGACCGTCCACCACCTGGCGCCCTGCGCCCTGTGGCGCCCGTCCTACCGCGCCACCCTGGACGGCGCCAGCCTGCGCCTGGAGTCGGAGGCGGTGGTCTGGCAGCGCACCGGCGAGGACTGGACCGGCGCCCGGCTGTCCTTCTCCACCGCCCGGTCCGCCCTGGCCACCGACCCGCCCGCGCTCACCGAGGACCGGCTGACCCTTCGCGAGCGCACCGACGAGGAGCGCCGCACGGTCGAGGTCGAGCTGCGCGAGGAGGAGGTCGGCACCCTCGGCCCGGGCGCCGCCGTCCCCGGCCTGGACGACGGCGGCGAGGTGCGGGTGCTGCCCGCCCCCGCCCCGGCCACTGTGCCCTCCGACGGCCGGGCGCACCGGGTCCCGCTGGGCGCCTTCACCGGCCCGGCGAGGACCGAGTACGCCTGCGCCCCCGAACTGTCCCCGCTGGTCACCCAGGTGGTCCGGTTCCGCAACACGGCCGGGCACCCGCTGCTGGCCGGTCCGGTCGAGCTGGTGCGCGGCAGCGGCTTCACCGGCCGCGGCGAGCTGCGCTTCACCGCCGCGGGCGCCGACGCCGAGCTGTCCTTCGGCAGCACGGACGGCTACCGGGTGGTCCGGGAGACCGACGAGCGCCAGGCCACCGCCGCCCTGAGCGGCCGCCAGACCATCACCCGCACCGTCCAGCTGCACCTGTCCCGCTTCTCCGGGCCGGAGGAGCACGACGAGCAGCTGGTCACGGTGCGCGAACGGGTGCCGGTCTCCGAGGTGGCCGCGGTCGAGGTGCGGCTGCGCAAGGAGGAGTGCTCCCCGGCGCCGGACTCCTTCGACGCCGAGGGCATCGTCCGCTGGGACGTCCCGCTCGGTCCGGGCGCCCGACGCAGCCTCACCCTGGTGTACGAGGTCTCCGCCTCGGCCAAGGTGGCCGGGCTCTGAGGGCGGACGCCCGTGACGACCGCTCAGGACCGGAATCGGAACCGGAAAGCGGGTACAAAAGGAACATGATCCTCCATCTCACACCCCTGGACGACTGGCTGTCCGACCCCGGCCGCCCGTACGCCACCGCGTCGCTGCTCACCGACGGGTTCATCCACTGCTCGGCGGACGAGCAGACGGCGCTCGCGGTGGCCAACGCCTTCTTCCCCGACACCCCGGACCCGCTGATGGTGCTGCTGATCGAGGAGGCACTGGTGGAGCCGATGGTCAAGTGGGAGGCCCCGCACGGCGCCCCGCCGCCCGGTGCCACCCCCGGGGTCCTGTTCCCGCACATCTACGGCCGGCTGAACCGCACCGCCGTGGTCGGCCTGGAGAAGGTCGAGCGCGGCCCGGACGGCCGCTGGTCCTCCCTCAGCCCCTGGAGCTGACCGGAACCGACCGGAACCGGCCGGGACCCCGGCCCGCTCACGGCCGCCCCGGCCCCCGCCGACTCACAGCCACCCCCGCTCCCGGGCCGCCATCCCTGCCTGGAAGCGGGTGGTGGCGCCCAGCGAGCGCATCAGGGCCTGCAACCGCCGCTGGGTGGTCCGGGCGCTCCAGCCCAGCGAGCGGGCGATCGACTCGTCGGTCAGCCCGGCGGCGAGCAGGCCGAGCAGCTTGCGGTGGTCGGCGTCCGGCGTCGGCGACGCGTCCCCGGCGCCGATCGCGGCCTGCAGTTGCACGGCCCGCTCCCACTCCGCCTCGAACAGCGTGTCCAGCGCCTGGAGCAGCGCCGAGGGGTGGATCACGTAGGCCGCGTCCAGCACGCTGTCGCCGACGCTGATCGGGATGATCGCCATCCGGTCGTCCGAAATGATCATCTTCATCGGCAGCGTCGGCCGCACCCGCGCCTCCTCGCCGTCCGCGACGCCGACCATGATGTTCCGCTCCAGCCGGCCCGGCCAGGCCACCGCCTCCCGGTCGTAGATCGTGCGGAACCTCAGCCCCTCCCGCAGCCGCCGACGCTGCAGGGGCATGGCCGCCACCGGGTCCTGGATGTACGGCGGGCGGTCGAAACCGCGCACCTGGTACTGGCTGGTGCCGGTGATGTGCTCCAGCCGCTGGGCGATCGCCTCGCCGCCGGTCAGCACCTCCACCGAGTGCGCCGGGTCGGTGTAGCGCGAGGCCTCCCGGAAGGCGTCCATCAGCCGGTGCATCTCGGCCCGGGCGTGCCGCAGTTCGGACTCCCGGTGGCCGATCAGGGTCCCTATCGCCACGTCCGGGGCGACCGGCAGGTAGCGCTCCCGGTCCACCGGCGCCCGGGTGGCCATTCCCTGCTGCGCCAGCCGGTCCAGCGCGCGCACGCACTGCTGGAACGTCAGGGCGCAGCTGTTGGCCAGCTCCTCCGCGGTGGACTGCGGGTTGGCCACCAGTGCCGCGTACACCTGCCCGTCCGGCTCGGCCAGTCCCAACGGGCCGAGCGCGTGCCCGGCGGACCGCCCCAGTGCTGCATCGGACACGACGCCGTCTCCCCCTGTTCGCCCCGGACCACCCCTTCCGGCGCCGCCCTGGCGCAGTCCCGCCACTCGGCGGGCCGGTGGTCCGGTGGCCATCCTCGGCCACGGATCATGGCGCTGACAAGGCCGTGACCAGCGGTTGCGTCCCGGCTCACAGAGACGCCGGAGGGTCCCCCGCCCGTGGGCGGGGGACCCTCCGATGAAGTCCGGGTGGACCTGCCGGTTACAGACCGACCTCGCGCATCAGCTGGCCGACCTCCGGGTTGGTCAGGCGGCGCAGCCAGCCCGACTTCTGGTCGCCGAGCGCGATCGGACCGAAGTGGGTGCGCACCAGCTTCTCGACCGGGAAGCCGACCTCGGACAGCATCCGGCGGACGATGTGCTTGCGGCCCTCGTGCAGGGTCACCTCGACCAGGTAGTTCTTGCCGACGTTGGAGACCACCTTGAAGCTGTCGGCGCGGGCGTAGCCGTCCTCCAGCTCGACGCCCTGGGCCAGCTGCTTGCCCAGGTCCCGCGGGATGGGGCCCTGGATGGCGGCCAGGTAGGTCTTGGTCACGCCGTACTTGGGGTGGGTGAGGCGGTGGGCCAGCTCGCCGTGGTTGGTGAGCAGGATGATGCCCTCGGTCTCGGTGTCCAGCCGGCCGACGTGGAACAGCCGGGTCTCCCGGTTGGTCACGTAGTCGCCCAGGCACTGGCGCCCGTCCGGGTCCTCCATGGTGGAGACCACGCCGGCCGGCTTGTTGAGCGCGAAGAACAGGTAGGACTGGGTGGCGACGGTCAGGCCGTCCACCTTGATCTCGTCCTTCTGCGGGTCGACCCGCTTGCCCTGCTCGGTGACCTGCTTGCCGTTGACCTCGACCCGGCCCTGCTCGATCAGCTCCTCGCAGGCGCGGCGGCTGCCGATGCCGGCCCGGGCCAGCACCTTCTGCAGGCGCTCGCCCTCGGGCTCGCCGAAGGTCTTGGGGAGCTTGACGGCCGGCTTGTCGTGCCGGGCGAGGACGGCGTCCTCGATCTTGGCCTGCAGCTCGCGCGAGCGCTGCGGCTGGCGGCGCGGGTCGCCCGGGGCGCCCTGGCCCTCCCGGCGCGGACGCGGGGCCGGGCCGGGGCGCCGGCCGGCGAAGCCGCCGCGCGCCGGGGTGGCGTTCGGGCCGCCGCCGTACTCGGGGCGGTCGTACCTGCGCTCCTCGGGCCGCAGCGGGCGGTCCGGGTAGCGGCGGTCGTCGCGCCGGTCGTCGCGCCGGTCGTCCCGGCGGCCGCCGTCCCGCCCGTACGAGCCTCCGCGCGAGCCCGAACCCGAGCCCGAGCCGCCGCCGCCGTACGATCCGCCGCGACCGCTGCCGCCGCCGTACGAGCCGCCGCGCGAGCCCGACCCCGAGCCGCCGCGACCGCTGCCGCCGCCGTAGGAGCCGCCCCGGCCCCCGCCCTGTCCGCCGCGACCGCTGCCGCCGCCGCTGCCGTTCCTGCCGTTGCCACTGCTACGCATCAAAGTGTCCGTACGTCGTTCCGTCTGGGATGTGCGGTCGGTCGTCTCGGCCGACCTCACCTCCCCTACCGATCGTGCGTTGCCCGACCGGCCTCGCCACTACCGTCCGCGGCCTCCACGGCAGCGGCGGCGACCGCCTCCGCGATCATCGTGCCCTCCAGGGACTCCGCTTCCACGTCGTCGACCTCGGGCAGGAAGGGAGCGAGCTCCGGCAGCTCGTCCAAGCCGCGGAGCCCCATCCGTTCCAGGAAGTAGTTCGTCGTCCGATACAGGATCGCACCTGTTTCGGGCTCGGATCCGGCCTCTTCCACCAGTCCTCGCTGTACCAGGGTACGCATCACGCCGTCACAGTTCACACCGCGGACGGCGGAAACCCGGGATCTGGACACCGGCTGCCGGTAGGCGACCACCGCCAGGGTCTCCAACGCGGCCTGGGTCAGCCGGGCCTGCTGGCCGTCCAGCAGGAAGCGGTCGACGACTGCGGCGCAGGTGTCCCGGCTGTAAAACCGCCAGCCGCCGGCCACCAGCCGCAGGTCGAATCCGCGTCCCTGGGCGGCGTACTCGGCGGCCAGCTCACGCAGCGCCCGTGCCACCTCGGTCCTCGGCCGCTCCAGCACCCCGGCCAGCCGTTCCTCGGCGACCGGCTCGTCGACGACCATCAGGACCGCCTCCAGCTCGGCCTTCAGCCCCGGCCCGGAGGGCTCCTCGGGCGCACCGGAAGTAGACGGAGCCGTCTTCTGGTGGACCACCCGGGAATCGCCCTGCGCCTGGTCCGCCGGCACCGCGGGCTCCGGCAGCAGCTCGAAGGCCGGCTCCAGCCACTCCTCGGCCCGCGGCTGCCCCGGCACCCCGAGCGGGCGCCGCACCGGCCGCCCGCCGTCGTTCGCGCCACTCATCGCCGCCCGCCCTCCTCCCGGGACCGTTCCGGCCCACCCGCCGGCCGGTCGAACTCGTCGGTCACCTCGACCGCGCCCCGGCCCTCCTCGGCCACCCAGCGCACCCGCAGCTCGCCGAGGGCCTCCGGCTGCTCGAAGGCCAGCACCCGCTCCCGGTACAGCTCCAGCAGCGCCAGGAACCGGGCGACCACCACCAGGGCGTCCGGAGCGTCGGCGACCAGCTGCTGGAAGGAGGCCTCGCCGAGCCC
Source organism: Kitasatospora sp. NPDC017646 (assembly GCF_044329365.1). Taxonomy (NCBI): domain Bacteria; kingdom Bacillati; phylum Actinomycetota; class Actinomycetes; order Kitasatosporales; family Streptomycetaceae; genus Kitasatospora; species Kitasatospora sp. NPDC017646. The sequence continues at coordinate 236,742 of NZ_JBIRJC010000011.1, forward strand.
GGTGAGCAGCCCGACCACCAGGGAGGCCTGCTCGCGCACGCTGACCGGCGGGGTGTGGATGTGGTCCACGTACACCACCGGCTCGGGCTTGGGCTCCATGGCCTTGGCCGCCAGCTGGGCGAGCCGCTCCGGCCCGACGGTGATGACCACCTCGGGCAACAGCTCCGCGTGCCGGGGCTCCAGCCCGACGGTCCGGGGCCGCCGCAGCAGCTCGGCCGCCCAGCGCTCGCCGAACAGGGCCGCCGCCCGCTTGTACGCCCGGTACTGCAACAGCCGCGCGAACAGCAGGTCACGCGCCTCCAGCAGGGCCAGGTCCGCCTCGTCCTCGACCTCGGCCACCGGCAGCAGCCGGGCGGCCTTGAGGTCGAGCAGGGTGGCGGCCACCACCAGGAACTCGGTCGCCGCGTCCAGGTCCCAGTCCGGGCCCATCGCGCGGATGTGCGCCAGGAACTCGTCCGTCACGGTGGCCAGCGCCACCTCGGTGACGTCCAGCTTGTGCTTGGCGATCAGGCCGAGCAGCAGGTCGAAGGGGCCCTCGAAGTTGTCCAGCCGTACCCGGAAGCCGCCCCGCGACTCCTCCTCGGTGGCGTTCACGGCGCTGGCGGCTGGTTCGACGGTGCTCGGCATGACGGTCCATCTTCACCCGCCCGCGCCGCCCGGCCCGCCCCGGGCCCCGCCGACACGCCGCCCGCGCGGCACACCGCGACGGCCGCGGCCGTCCGGCCCGCCGCCGTCGGCGCGCTACCGGCCGCGCAGCCGCCGGACCAGGATCGAGGCCTCGCCGCGCTGCTCCAGGTCCGCCAGGACGACCGCGATGGCCTCCCGGACGATCCGCCCGCGGTCCACCGCGAGGCCGTGCTCGCCGCGCAGCACCAGCCGGGTGTGCTCCAGGTCCATGAGCTCCTCGGCGGACACGTACACGGTGATCTTCTCGTCGTGCCGCTCGCGCCCGCTCGGGCGGCGCGGCGCGCGGCCGCGCGGCCGGGCGCGTCCGGCGGCGGCCTGTTCCTCGGCGGGGCCCGCGTGGGTACGGCCCGCCGGCGCCGCGGCGGCACCGCGGCCGCCGGTCACGGTCTTCCCGACCTGCGCTTCGCCCGGCGCCGTGCCCTGGCCCCCGGCCGTCCGCTGGACGGGCGGCTGCCCGGGCGGGGGCACCGCGACGGCCGACTGCTGGCCCTGCGGCATCCGCCGGTCGTCCTGGGCGGACTCGGCCCCCTCGGCGCCGTCCGTGCCGTTGACGGTCCGCGCGGTCTCCGGTCTGGATGCCTCGGCGGCCGGACGCGGCGCGAGGGACGGCGACAGCGCCATCCCGCCGGTGGTCCGGAACAGCTCGTCGGCACCCGGGAGACTCACTCGGCGGGGCGGCACCGGTCGAGCACCTCCCTGGCGAGCTGGCGGTAGGCGGCGGCACCGACCGAGTTGGTGGCGTACGTCGTGATGGGCTCGCCGGCGACGGTGGTCTCCGGGAAGCGCACGGTCCGCCCGATGACGGTGTGGAAGACGTGCTCGCCGAACGCCTCGACGACCCGCGCCAGCACCTCACGGCTGTGCACGGTGCGCGAGTCGTACATGGTGGCGAGGATGCCGTCCAGGCGCAGTTCGGGGTTGAGCCGCTCGCAGACCTTCTCGATGGTCTCGGTCAGCAGCGCGACACCGCGCAGCGCGAAGAACTCGCACTCCAGCGGGACGATCACGCTGTGAGCGGCCGTCAGCGCATTGACCGTCAGCAGGCCCAGCGAGGGCTGGCAGTCGATGATGACGTAGTCGTAGTCCGGCAGCAGCGGCTTCAGGGCGCGCGCCAGCGCGGACTCCCGGGCCACCTCGCTGACCAGCTGCACCTCGGCGGCGGAGAGGTCGATGTTGGAGGGCAGCAGGTCCATGCCGGGAACGGCGGTCTTGAGGAGCACCTCATCGGCCGTCAGGCCCCGCTCCATGAGCAGGTTGTAGACGGTGACGTCGAGCTCCATCGGGTTGACGCCCAGGCCGACCGAGAGCGCGCCCTGCGGGTCGAAGTCGACGAGCAGCACCCGGCGGCCGTACTCGGCCAGCGCCGCGCCCAGGTTGATGGTCGACGTGGTCTTGCCGACGCCGCCCTTCTGGTTGCACATGGCGATGATCTGGGCGGGGCCGTGCTCGGCGACCGGCGCGGGGATGGGGAAGTACGGCAGCGGGCGGCCGGTCGGGCCGACCCGCTCGCGGCGCTGCCGCGCGGCGTCGGGGGCCAGCGTGGCGGCGTACTCCGGGTCCGGCTCGTACTCGGCGTCCGGGTCGTCGTAGGCGCCGTAGGCGAACTCCCCGTAGGCCAGGCCGTAGGCCGCCAAGTCGGCGTCGTGGTCGGTCACCGTGGTCACCTGCGCTGTGTTCTGGCGTGCTTCGAAGGTACGGAGTGCGACCGAGCCGACCTCGGCCGAACCCACGGAGGGCTGCCGGGCCCCGGGCTCCTCACTCGGCTGGCCGGCGGTGAGCTCCGCCAGTCCTGGCTGACCACCCCCGGGAGCAATTGTCGACTCATTCACAAGTCGTCTTACCTCCTTGGGGATCCAGGACTCTATGTCGATTCGTCAGCGTGGCAGCATGCCGACGGTTTGCGACTCTAGGCCGTTCAAGGCGTTCGCAGCAACACAATCCACGGTAGTGGGCACGATGTGTCGACTATCGGGCGGGCTGCTGTCAAGGGATGAGCGGGCTTATGACCCTAACGTTTCTGCGGGCCGTTGCGGGTCGGGTGACACGACCGGTGGAAATTGACGACAGAGCGACCCGCCCGGTCCACCCGGTGTTCACGGGCACGGCGAAGCCCCCGACCCGAACGGATCGGGTCGGGGGCGAACGACCGCCGTGCGGTCAGGGAGTTCAGGCGAGCACGCTCTCCAGCGCGACCGACTCCAGGCCGAAGGCCTCGGCCACGGCCGGGAAGGTGATCTGGCCCTCGTGGACGTTCAGGCCCTTGGCGAGCGCCGGGTCGCGGCGCAGCGCCTCCTTCCAGCCACGGTTGGCCAGCTCCAGCACGTACGGCAGGGTGGCGTTGGTCAGCGCGTAGGTGGAGGTGTTCGGGACGGCGCCCGGCATGTTGGCCACGCAGTAGAAGACCGAGTTGTGGACCGGGAAGGTCGGGTCGTCGTGCGTGGTCGGGCGCGAGTCCTCGAAGCAGCCGCCCTGGTCGATGGCGATGTCGACCAGCACGGAGCCCGGCTTCATCCGGGAGACCAGCTCGTTGGTGACCAGCTTCGGGGCCTTGGCGCCCGGGATCAGCACCGCGCCGATGACCAGGTCGGCGTCCAGGACGGCCTTCTCCAGCTCGAACGAGTTGGACATGATGGCCTTGATCTTGGTGCCGAAGATGCGGTCGGCCTCGCGCAGCTTGTTGATGTCGCGGTCCAGCAGGGTCACGTCGTAGCCCATGCCGATGGCGATGGTGGCCGCGTGCCAGCCGGAGACGCCACCGCCGATGACGACGGCCTTGGCCGGGTGGGTGCCGGGCACGCCACCGGGCAGCACGCCGCGGCCGCCGGCCGGACGCATCAGGTGGTACGAGCCGACCTGCGGGGCCAGGCGGCCCGCGACCTCGGACATCGGGGCGAGCAGCGGCAGCGCGCCGTTGCCCAGCTGCACGGTCTCGTACGCGATCGCGGTGGTGCCCGAGGCGACCAGCGCGTCGGTACCGGCCCGGTCGGCCGCCAGGTGCAGGTACGTGAAGAGGGTCTGGCCCTTCCGCAGCCGGTGGTACTCGGAGGCGATGGGCTCCTTGACCTTCAGCAGCAGGTCGGCGGTGGCCCACACCTCGTCGGCGGTGGGGAGGATGGTGGCGCCGGCGGCCACGTACTCCTCGTTCGGGATCGAGGAGCCGAGACCGGCGTTGTCCTCGATGTAGACCTCGTGTCCGTTGCGGACCAGCTCATGCACGCCGGCGGGCGTGATGGCCACGCGGTACTCGTGGTTCTTGACCTCGCGGGGGATGCCGACCTTCACGGCTAAACACGTCCTCTTGCCATGGGGGTCCCGACCGGAGAAGACCGGTGGGCGACGCGCACGTGGGGAAGCCTCCGGGCAGGCCGGGGCAGGGGATCGCTGCGCGACTGAGTTCGAGTGTAATGAAGCCCAGGCGGCGTGTCAGCCTTCCAAATCGAATAATTTCGCCGAACACATTGGCAGGTTCGTAGGCTTCCACAGGAACTTGGCTGCCATAAGCGCTCCAACCGGGCACTTTCGACGATACCTCCGAAACCGTCCTCACCACCCGCCGTCGACGCGTTCCCGCAGGTCCGCGAGAGCCGCCCCGACGGCCTCCCGGCCCCGCTCGTCGCCGATCCGGCGCAGCACCGCGAGGGCGGCCCGGTACTCCCGGTCGGCCTCGTCGAACCGGCGCTGGGCGGTGTGCGCCTCGGCCACCCGGGCCAACAGCCGGGCCTCCGCCGCGTGGTCCCCGAGCGACTGCCGCAGGCCGAGCGCCCGCCCGTACCAGTCGGCGGCGCGCACCGCGTCGCCGAGGGCCCGGTGGCAGCCCGCCGCGCCCTCCAGGGCCCGGGCGCAGAGCGGTTCGTCCCCGACCGTACGGGCGTGTTCCAGGGCGGACCGGTAGTGCGCCGCGGCCTGCTCCCAGCGGCCCGCCGCCGCCTGGAGGTCGCCCAGGTTGAGCAGTGCGGCCGAGGCCCGGCGGGGGCGGGCCTTGCGCTCGGCGACGGTGAGCACCAGCTCGTGCAGCCGGTAGAGGTCGGCGGGGGCGGCCGCGCCGGTCAACGGGAGCGCCCGCAGCAGCGCGGTGACCAGCCGGCCGGCCGAGCCGTCCAGGTCGCCCTGCCCGATCGCGTCGGCCACCGCGCCGAGCAGCAGTTCCCGCTCGCCGAGCAGCCAGTCGCGGGCGTGCTCGGGCGAGCGCAGCCGCAGCGCGGCCGGCAGCGGGTCGGGGGCCGCGCCGTCGGCCGGGTCGAGCAGGGCGCGGGCCGACTCGGTGAGCCGGACCAGCCGCTCCAGCAGCCGGGCCCGGGCGAGTTCGGTCTCGGCGGGCCGGTCCTCCTGCTCGCGCAGCCGGACCAGCCGGGGGTAGAGCCGCCCGGGCACCCGGTAGCGCGGGGTGCCGTCGACGGCCGGCGCCTCCTCGCCGAGCAGCTCCCGCTCGGCGAGCGCGGCCAGCGTCGCGGCGGCCTCCGGCACCGGGCAGCCGACCAGGGCGGAGGCGGTGCGGGGGTCGGCGGTCTGCGCCGGGGCCAGGGTGAGGGTGCGCAGCATCCGCGCCTGGGCGGCGGACAGCCCCCGGTACAGCAGGGTGAACGCGCCCAGCAGCGGGTCGTTGTCGGGGACGGGCACCGGCTCCGCGGGCTCCGGCCCGGGCTTCACCCAGCTCGCCGGATCGCCCGCCGGTTCGGGCACGGCCGACTCGGCGGCGGGGGCGGCCCCAGCGGCCCTCCCCTCCTCCTCCTTCTTCTCCCGGGGCTTCTGCCGCGCCGACCGGGCGGACTTCCCGGCCGTCGCGGACCCGGCCCCTTCCTCCCCCGGATTCCCGGACTCCGACTGCTCCCCCACCACCCGGTCGAGCGCGCGTGCCGCCTCCGTGACCGCGATCTTGGGGTCGCCGCGCAGCCAGCCCGCCATGAGCCGCAGTGCGGCGGGCCGGGCGGCGCAGGCCTCGGCGAGGTCGGCCGCGCCGACCGGGTCGCAGGAGATCCGGGTGCCGCCCACCAGGTCGGCCAGCAGTTCCGCGGAGGCCTGCCGGTCCAGCCCGCCGAGGATCACCGGGTCGATGTCCTCGATCCCGGTGAGCGGCCCGGCCGTGGTGGCGATCACCAGGCAGCCGGGTTCGTCGGCGATCAGCGGCCACACCTGTCCGGCGTCCCGAACGTCGTCCAGCACCAGCAGCACCTTGAGCCCCGCCAGCGCCTCCCGCAGCGCCACGCAGCCGGGCTCGTCCCGCCCGTCCTCGACCACCCCGGGCAGCGGCACGGCGGCCTGCGGATCGAGCTGCTCCAGCAGCAGCCGGGCGGCCCGGCCGGGCGGCACCCGCCCGCCGTCCGGGGCGGAGAGCCGGGTGAACAGCACGCCGTCCGGGTACTCGGCGGCGACGGTCCGGGCGTAGCGGGCGGCGAGCGCGGTACGGCCCGAGCCGGGCCGCCCGGCCAGCACCAGGACGGGGCAGCGGCCGCTGACCCGACGGGTGGCGCCCGCCCGCAACGCGGCCAGCTCGGCGCGCCGCCCGGCGAACAGCGCGGGTCCGGCCGGCAGCCGCTCGAGCCCCGGGACGGCGCTCGAGGGCACGTCGGGGCCGGGGTCCATCGTCGCCGTCTTCCTCGCCACCCGTGCCACTCCCGACGTCGTCCCCGTGCTCAGTGCCCGGCGCAAAAAAGCGGGCGGCCCGGGACGGGCGCCCTGTCTGCGAAGCGTAGTTCGACCGTCCGGCTGATCCGAGGTGACATCCGGTCGTACGAACCGGCAAATCACCCCAAGGAATCAAGCCCGGTCGCCCGCGAACGCATCCGGGACCGGTGGGGCGCTCAGGCCTCGAAGGGCCGGGCCGGCCACGGCGCGTCCGGGCGGCGCAGCCCGTCCAGGCCGTCCGGGGAGGTCAGTGCGGCGTGCACGGCGAGGGTGCCGGTGACCAGGGTCGGGTTGTGCAGCTGGCCGGCGTGGATCCGCCGGATCAGTTCCGGCACCGGCACCCAGGCGACCTCGATCTCCTGCTCCTCGCCCTCGGCCGCGTAGCGCTCGCCGTCGGCGTCCGACAGGTCGGTCGCCAGGAACATCCGCAGCGCCTCGTCGGTGCCGCCCGGGGAGGTGTAGTAGTCGACGAGGATCCGCCAGGTGTCGGCCTTGCAGTGGGCCTCCTCGTACAGCTCGCGCTGGGCGGCGTGCCACGGGTTCTCGCCGGGCACGTCGAGCAGGCCGGCCGGCAGCTCCCACAGCCGCTGGCGGACCGGGTGGCGGTACTGGCGCAGCACCAGCACGCGCTGCTCGTCGTCCAGGGCGAGCACGGAGACCGAGCCGGGGTGGGTCTGGTAGTCGCGCCGGGCCCAGCTGCCGTCGGGCATCCGGACCTCCTCGCTGCGCACACCGGTGACCTTGCCCTGGAACGGTGTCTCGCTGCCCCGGACCTCCCACTCCTCCGCCGTGTCGGCGATCACCACGTCGCGCTGCTCGTCCATCGCTCTCCCCTTTTCGTCAGTACGACACAATCTAACGCCGAACGGCGGCCCCGCGGGAATCGCGGGGCCGCCGTCGGGTGAACGACCGGGGCCGAGGAGAGGACGACTACTCGGCGGTCGCGGTCTTGATCTCGATGGCCGCCTTGACCAGGCCCGCGAACAGCGGGTGCGGGCGGGTCGGGCGGGACTTCAGCTCCGGGTGGGCCTGGGTGGCCACCAGATACGGGTGCACCTCGCGCGGGTACTCGACGTACTCGACGAGGTCGCCCTTGGGCGAGAGGCCGGAGAACTGCAGGCCGGTCTTCTCCAGGTCCGCGCGGTAGGCGTTGTTGACCTCGTAGCGGTGGCGGTGGCGCTCCTCGACGTACTGCTCGCCGCCGTAGACCTCGCGGACGATCGAGCCCTCGGCGAGCTTGGCCGGGTACAGGCCCAGGCGCATGGTGCCGCCCAGGTCGCCCTTGCCGTCGACGATGGCCAGCTGCTCGGCCATGGTGGAGACGACCGGGTGCTTGGCGGCGGCGTCGAACTCGGTGGAGTTGGCCTCGGGCAGGCCTGCCAGGTTGCGGGCGGCCTCGATGACCACGCACTGCAGGCCCAGGCACAGGCCCAGCAGCGGGATCCTGTTCTCCCGGGCGTAGGTGATGGCGCCGACCTTGCCGTTGACGCCGCGGTCGCCGAACCCGCCCGGGATGCAGATCGCGTCGACGTCGCCGAGCTGCGCCTGGGCGCCCTCGGCCGTCTCGCAGTCGTCCGAGGTGACCCACTTGATCTCGACCCGGGCGTTGTTGGCGAAGCCGCCGGCGCGCAGCGCCTCGGTCACCGACAGGTAGGCGTCCGGCAGGTCGATGTACTTGCCGACCAGGGCGACCTTGACGATGTGCTGCGGCTCGTGCACGCGGCGCAGCAGGTCGTCCCAGGTGGTCCAGTCCACGTCGCGGAACGGCAGGTCGAGGCGGCGCACCACGTAGGCGTCCAGGCCCTCGCCGTGCAGCACCTTGGGGATGTCGTAGATCGACTTGGCGTCGATGGCCGCGACCACGGCCTCCTCGTCCACGTCGCACATCAGCGAGATCTTGCGCTTGATCGCCTGCGGGACCTCGCGGTCGGCGCGCAGCACGATCGCGTCGGGCTGGATGCCGATGTTGCGCAGCGCGGCGACGGAGTGCTGGGTGGGCTTGGTCTTGAGCTCGCCCGAGGGGCCGATGTACGGCAGCAGGGAGACGTGCACGAAGAACACGTTGTCCCGGCCGACCTCGTGGCGGACCTGGCGGACGGCCTCCAGGAACGGCAGCGACTCGATGTCACCGACGGTGCCGCCGACCTCGGTGATCACCACGTCGACGTCCTCGGTCGCCATCCGGCGGATCCGGGACTTGATCTCGTTGGTGATGTGCGGGATGACCTGGACCGTGTCGCCCAGGTACTCGCCGCGGCGCTCCTTGGCGATGACCGTCGAGTACACCTGGCCGGTGGTGACGTTCGCGGAGCCGTGCAGGTTGGTGTCGAGGAAGCGCTCGTAGTGACCGATGTCGAGGTCGGTCTCGGCGCCGTCGTCGGTGACGAAGACCTCACCGTGCTGGAACGGGTTCATGGTGCCCGGGTCCACGTTGAGGTACGGGTCCAGCTTCTGCATCGTCACGCGCAGGCCGCGGGCCTTGAGCAGCGCGCCGAGGCTGGAGGCGGTCAGCCCCTTGCCGAGCGAAGAGGCGACACCCCCGGTGACGAAGAGGTGCTTGGTCGTCACGGCGCGGCCGTTCGCTGCCTTGCCGGAATGGGGCTGTGCCAAGAGGGGGCTCCCGTGGGTCGCGTGTCGAAGGTGACGTGGGCGGGAGGCTCGCGGCTCGCCGGACGACCGAGGCCGGCGAGTGCTCGGCGCTCGTAGGGTCGTCGGTTCGGCTGGTCCGGGGCGTTTGATCCCGCCGGTCCACGGGATACCAGGGTATCAGTGACCTGACCGGGACGCCTTTCGGCCCGCGCGCGGCACTCCGGGAGCGTACGCCCGGCGTACCCCCGGCGCATCATGAGCCGCACGAGTCACACCGGTCGCACCACCTGCCGGACCGGGCCAGCCACGGCGCTCCGGTCGGGCCATGCCCGCCCCTCCGTTACGGCCACCCGGAGCTGATCCTTCCGGACCATCCTGCGCCGCGCCTCCGCGATGCACGGCATTTCCGCCGAATTGCGGCGCCACACGAGGCTGCGCCCGCGTGCTTCGCCCCTTTCGTCCGTCGTAAGCTGCACGGACGCATCGCGACAGCACGAGCACGCGGAGGGCGTGGGAGCGTCAGGACACTCCCGGTCCCCGATGCGCGACCGGACCTCCCCGTAATCCAGCTCCTCCCCACCCACCCACAGGGGCTCGACCGAGCCCCGCGCGGACACTCCAGCAAGGCCCACCACCACCCCCCGGCGGGCCGGACGTCCCGGGGTGAACCTCCGGCCCCGCAGACCGCTCGCTCCCTGGTTCGCCGATGCCATGACCACATTGCGAACTGGAGATCCACGTGGCCGGCCGTATCGAGGACTACGCACTCATCGGGGACATGCAGACCGCTGCCCTGGTCAGCAGGGACGGGGCGGTGGACTGGCTCTGCCTCCCCCGCTTCGACTCGCCGGCCGTGTTCGCCGGCCTGCTCGGCACCGATGAACACGGCTTCTGGCGGATCGGCCCGGCCGAGGCCGTGGTGACCGAGCTCCCCGCCCCGGCCGCCGCGGCCCCCACCAGCGGCCGCGTCCGCATCGCCACCCCGGGCGACCTGCGCGTGCCCCCGCCGACCGTCGCCGCCCCCGCCCTGCCCGCCGACCGTCGCCGCTACCGGGGCGACTCGCTGATCCTGGAGCAGGAGTGGGACGCCCAGGGCGGCACCGTCCGGGTGATCGACTTCATGCCGCCCCGCCCGCTGGCCGGCCGGGACGCCGTCCCCCAGGTGATCCGGATCGTCGAGGGCGTGGCCGGCGCCGTCCGGATGCGCTCCGCGCTGCGGATGCGGTTCTCGTACGGCCGGATCGTCCCCTGGGTGCACCGGGTCGAGCAGGCCGACGGCGGCCACCGCACCGTCGCCATGGCCGGCCCCGACTCGGTCTGGCTGGACGGTGAGGCCGAGACCTACGGCCGTGACCTCACCACCTACGCCGACTTCACCGTCCGGGCCGGCGAGCGGATCGCCTTCGCCCTCACCTGGCAGGCATCCCACCTGGACGCCCCGGCCGTCCCGGACGCCGAGGCGATGCTCGACGCCACCGCCGACTTCTGGCACGACTGGGCCGACCAGTGCACCTACCAGGGCCCCTACCGCGAGGCCGTGATCCGCTCGCTGATCACCCTCAAGGGGCTCACCTACGCCCCCACCGGCGGCATCGTCGCCGCCCCCACCACCTCCCTGCCCGAGGACATCGGCGGCGAGCGCAACTGGGACTACCGCTACACCTGGCTGCGCGACGCCGCGATCACCCTCTCCTCGCTGCTGCGCACCGGCTACCGCGAGGAGGCCAAGGCCTGGCGCGAGTGGCTGCTGCGGGCCGTCGCCGGGGACCCGGAGAACCTGCAGATCATGTACGGCATCGCCGGCGAGCGGGAGCTCAACGAGACCTCACTGGACTGGCTGCCCGGCTACGAGGGCTCCCAGCCCGTCCGGGTCGGCAACGGCGCCGCCGGGCAGCTCCAGCTCGACGTCTACGGCGAGGTGGTGGAGGCCCTGCACCTGGCCCACATGACCGGCCTGGTCCGCAACGACCACGCCCACCACCTCCAGCTGCGCCTGATCGAGTACCTGGAGGACCACTGGCAGAACCCGGACGAGGGCATCTGGGAAGTCCGCGGCCCGCGCCGGCACTTCGTCCACTCCAAGGTGATGGCCTGGGTCGCCGTCGACCGCACCATCAAGCTGCTGGAGCAGACCCCCGAGGACGCCCCCGCCGACGACCACCTGGAGCGCTGGCGCGAGCTGCGCGACACCATCCACCGGGACGTCTGCGAGAAGGGCTACGACCCCGAGCGCAACACCTTCACCCAGTACTACGGCGGCCAGGAGCTGGACGCCTCGCTGTTGCTCATCCCCCAGGTGGGCTTCCTCCCGCCGGACGACAAGCGGGTGATCGGCACCATCGAGGCGATCCAGCGCGAACTGTCCACCGAGGACGGCTTCGTGCTGCGCTACCCGACCCACGACGAGTCCGGGAACAACGTCGACGGGCTGTCCGGCCACGAGGGCGCCTTCCTGGCCTGCTCGTTCTGGCTGGCCGACGACCTCGCCATGATCGGCCGGGTGCAGGAGGCCCGCGAACTGTTCGACCGGCTGCTGTCGCTGCGCAACGACCTCGGGCTCCTCGCCGAGGAGTGGGACCCGCGGCTCAAGCGCCAGGTCGGCAACTTCCCGCAGGCCTTCAGCCACGTCCCGCTGATCGACACCGCCCTGCGGCTGACCGCCTGCGGCGCCGCCTACCTGTCGGCCCAGCCGGACGGCCCGGCCGCCGACCGGGTCGAGCAGGCGACGGTCTGAGACACCTCAGCCGCGCTGGACCAGCTCGTCGTAGGTGCTGAGCACCTGGGCGACGGTGGCGGCCTCGTCCGGCCAGGTCTCGGCCTGCTGCCGGCCGGCCGCCACCAGCCGCTCGCGGCGGGCCGGGTCGGCCAGCAGCTCGCGCACGGCCCGGCCGAGCGCCGCCGGGTCGCCCGGCGCCACCAGTACGGCGGCGTCACCGACCAGTTCGGGGATGCCGCCGACGGCGGTGGCGACCACCGGCACGCCGGCCCGCATCGCCTCCTGGACCACCAGCGAACGGGCCTCCCAGCGGCTGGAGACCGCCACCACGTCGGCGGCGGCCAACAGGTCGGGCACGTCGGTGCGGTGGCCGAGCAGCCGCACCGGCAGCTTCTCGGCGGCCACCCGCTCGCGCAGCCGTCCCGCCTCCGGGCCGTCCCCGGCGAGCAGCAGCAGCGGCTCCGGGTCCAGCGCGGACAGCTCGCCGGTGGCGTCCAGCAGCAGTCCGAAGGCCTTCTGCGGGACGAGCCGGCCGACCGCCAGCACCAGCGGGCGGTCCGGGCCGTCGCCGAGCAGCGCGGCGCGCGCCTCGGCCCGGCCGAGCCGGCCCTCGGGCATCGGCGGCGCGGCCACCGGGCCCAGCCGGGCATCGGTGGCGCCCAGTTCGCGGGCCCGGGCGACCAGGTCGGAGGAGGCGCCGAGGACGAGGTCGGCGGCGCGCGCCACCCGGCGCTCCATCAGCCGTTGCAGGCGCCGCTCCACGCCGGTGGTCAGCAGCGCGTGGTGCGAGGTGACCACCAGCGGGGTCTCCGGGCGCAGGCCCGGGAAGCGGCCGGCGGTGCGCAGCGCGAGGTCGGACAGCAGCCCGGCCCGCAGCCCGTGGGCGTGCACCACGTCCGCGCCGGTGAAGGCCCGGCGCAGCTCGCCGATCGCGGTGGCGTCGCTGCGGGCGCCCGCGGTGGGGGTGATGTCGACCGTGTGGAACCGCGCGCCCGTGCGGGAGAAGCCGAACAGCGCGTCCGTACCGGCCGGTGCGCAGACCGTCACGATCACCCCGTGCGCGACCAGGCCCTGCGCCAGGGAACGCACGTGCGCACCGATGCCGCCGGTGCTGGCGGCCAGGACGAGTACCACGTGCAGCTGCCCCGGTTCCGGGGCGGCCGCGGTGGCCCGGGCAGCGGAATGGTCCACGTCGTCTCGCATCCGACTCGATCAGGTTCGCGCGCCGCTTCGCGAGGGTTGCCCGCCGGGCGGCGCTCGGGACTGGAAAGCCAGTGTCCAGCCGCCACCATGCCAGGTCGGCGGCCCTCTTGGACAGTCGGCGCCACGGGGGGCGCGCCGTCGTCCTGCGGTGGGGGCCGCCGTCCTCGCCCTACCGGTGGCGGGGGGCCCGGGCGGCGGCCAGCAGCTCCTCGGCGTGGGCGCGGCCCAGCTCCGAGTCCTCCAGGCCGGCCAGCATCCGGGAGAGTTCGCGCACCCGCTCCTCGTCGTTCAACACCTTGACGCCGGAACGGGTCACGGTGCCGTCGTTGGTCTTCTCGACCACCAGGTGCCGGTCCGCGAACGCGGCGACCTGCGGGAGGTGGGTGACCACCACGACCTGGGCCGTTTCGGCCAGTTTGGCCAGTCGGCGGCCGATCTCGACCGCAGCCTTACCGCCGACGCCCGCGTCCACCTCGTCGAACAGGTAGGTGGGGACGGGGTCGGCACCCGCGAAGACCACCTCGACGGCCAGCATCACCCGGGACAGCTCGCCGCCCGAGGCGCCCTTGGCGATCGGGCGCGGCTGGGCGCCGGGGTGCGGGGCGAGCAGCACCTCGACCTCGTCCACGCCGTGCGGTCCGTACGCGACGGTGCGGCCGTCCACCTCGATCCCGGCCAGGTCGTCCACCCGGGTGATCGAGAAGGTCACCCGGGCGTGGGGCATGGCCAGTTCGGCGAGTTCCGCGGAGACGGCCTCGGCGAAGCGCCCGGCCGCGGCCTGCCGGGCGGCCGACACCTCCGCCGCCAGCTCGGCCAACTCGGCCCGCAGCTCGGTCTCCTGGGCGCCGAGCTGGTCGATCCGCTCGTCGTCGCCGTCGAGTTCGGCGAGCCGGGTGGAGCCGGCCTCGGCCCAGGCGATCACCTCGGCGAGGGTGTTCTCCTCGCCCCCGTACTTGCGCAGCAGCTGGGCCAGCACGGCCCGGCGGTCCTCGACCGCAGCCAGTCGCACCGGATCGGCGTCCAGGTCGTCGGCGTAGCCGGCCAGGTCCCCGGCGACGTCGGCCAGCAGGTAGCCGACCTCGTTCAGCCGGTCGGCCAGCGCGGCGAGGCGCTCGTCGTGGTGGCGCACGGCGTCCAGGGCGCGCCGGGACTGGGCGAGCAGGGTGCCCGCGTCCAGCGCCTCCGGGTCGGCCGGGTCGCCGGCCAGGGCGGTGTGGGCGAGGGTCGCCGCGGAGGACAGCGCGTCGGCGTGGCCGAGCCGCTCGGCCTCGGCGGCCAGCTCGACGTCCTCGCCGGCCACCGGCTCGGCGGCGGCGATCTCGTCCAGGCCGAAGCGGAGCAGGTCGGCCTCCTGGGCGCGCTCGCGGGCCCGGGTGGTCAGCTCCTCCAGGGTGGCCGAGACCTCGCGCAGGACGCGGTAGGTCTCCCGGTACCGGGCCAGCGGCTCGGCCACCGACTCGCCCGCGTAGCGGTCCAGCGCGCCGCGCTGGCGGGCCGGGCGCAGCAGCCGCTGCTGGTCGGTCTGGCCGTGCACGGCGATCAGGTCCTCGCCGAGCTCGGTGAGCAGCCCGACCGGGACGGCCCGCCCGCCGACGTACGCCCGGGAGCGTCCCTCGGCGGAGACGGTGCGGCTGACCAGCAGGGCGCCGTCGTCCAGTTCGGCCCCGGCCTCGACGGCGCGCGCCGCCACCGGGGAGTCGGCGGGCAGTTCCAGCCGGCCCTCCACCACGGCGCGCCCGGCGCCGTGCCGTACCAGGCCGGGGTCGGCGCGCCCGCCGAGCAGCAGGCCGAGGCTGGTCACGACCATGGTCTTGCCGGCGCCGGTCTCACCGGTCACGGCGGTGAAGCCGGGGGCCAGCTCCACCACCGCGTCGTCGATGACCCCAAGATCCCGTATCCGCATCTCGTCCAACACGGAGACGACCTTACGAGGTTCCGCCCCCGGAGCGCGACGAGCGGCAACGGCGCGCGGCAACTCGGGGCCGCCGAGTTCACCCCTTCCGGGAGGTTTGGGCGGCGGTGGGCACCGTGCACCACGGCAGGAAGACCTGCACCAGCGGGCCGATGAGCAGCGCGTACACGACCGTGCCGACCCCGGCGGTGCCGCCGAGCAGGAGTCCGGCGGCCAGCACGGTCAGCTCGATGCCGGTGCGGATCAGCCGCAGCGAACGCCCGGTGCGCCGGTGCAGGCCGGTCATCAGGCCGTCGCGCGGGCCGGGGCCCAGGCGCGCGCCGATGTAGAGGCCCGAGGCCAGGCCGTTGAGCACCACCGCGGCGGCCATCAACGCCACCCGGGCGGGCAGGCCGTGCGGGGCGCCCACCAGCCCCAGGGTGAGGTCCATCGCCGCACCGATCATCAGCACGTTGGCGACGGTGCCCACCCCGGGGCGCTGGCGCAGCGGGATCCACAGCAGCAGGACGAGGGCGCCGCAGATCGTCACCCAGGCGCCGACGGTGAGGCCGAGCACCCGTTGCAGGCCCTGGTGGAAGACGTCCCAGGGGTCGAGGCCGAGGCCGGAGCGGAGCATCAGCGCCATGCTCATCCCGTACAGGATGAGGCCGACGGCCAGCTGCGGGAGGCGCCGGCCCAGCGCGTGGGTGTCGCCGAGGACCCGGACGGCGAGGCCCGCCCGGGCGGGCGACGGAACGGCTGTGGGCGTGGCGGCGGTCGTGGTGGCCAATGTTGCTCCTGCGGGTGGTGCCGCACCCCGGGGCGGCCCCGGCGGTGGCGGCTCGACGGCCGCCCTGCCATGATGAACAGGCCAATGCAGCCCCCGACAGGGCCAATCCCGAGCAAGTGGACTGAACGAGGGGCACCATGGCCGACTGGCACACCACCGTCACCCCGCCCGCACTGGCCCGGCTTCTCGCCACCGCCCGGCTCCCCGAACCGGCCGCGGCGCGCCGCCCCGCGTACCGCACCCTCGCCGGGCAGATCCGGCTGCTGGTCACCGAGGGCCGGCTGCCGGTCGGCGCCCGGCTGCCCGCCGAGCGCGAACTCGCCTCCGCCCTGGACCTCAGCCGCACCACCGTCGCCACCGCGTACGAGACCCTGCGCGGCGACGGCTACCTGCGCAGCCGCCGCGGCGCCGGCAGCTGGACCTCGCTGCCCGAGGGCGCCCCGCCGCCCAGCGACGCGCTGCACCCCGTCCCGCCGGACGAGCAGGGGCGGATCCTGGACCTCGGCGTCGCCGCCCTGCCCGCCCCGGAACCCTGGTTCGGCCGGGCCGCCGCCCGAGCCGTCGAACTGCTGCCGCACTACGCCGCCGGGCACGGCCACTACCCCACCGGCGTCCCGGTGCTGCGCGAGGCCGTCGCCCGCCGCTACACCGAGCGCGGACTGCCCACCACCCCCGACCAGATCCTGGTCACCACCGGCGCGATGGGCGGCCTGCACCTGGTCCAGCGGGTCCTGGTCGGCCGCGGCGACCGGGTTGCCGTCGAGGCCCCCAGCTACGCCCACACCCTCCAGGCACTGCGCCTCACCGGGGCCCGCCTGGTGCCGGTCCCGTACGGCGCCTCCGGGTACGGGCGAGCGGACGGGTGCCAGTGGGACCTGGAGGAGTGGCAGCGGGTGCTGCGCGGCGCCGCCCCCAAGGTCTCGTACGTCATCCCGGACTTCCACAACCCCACCGGCACGCTGATCGACGAGGAGCAGCGCCGCCGGCTGCTGGCCGCCGCCCGGGCCGCCGGGAGCATCGTGCTGGTGGACGAGACCACCGCCGAACTCGGCTGGGGGGTCCCGGAGTCCATGCCGCTGCCGCGTCCGATGGCGGCCCTGGACCGCTCCGCACAGGTGGTCACCGTCGGCTCGGCCGGCAAGCTGCTCTGGGGCGGCCTGCGGATCGGCTGGGTCCGGGCCGCGCCCGCGCTCGTCCGGCGGCTGGCCACCGAGCGGGTCTACAGCGACGTCGGCACCCCGGTGCTCGACCAGCTGATCGCCGCCGAACTGCTGGGCGAGCCGCTGCGGGCCGTCCGCGCCCACCAGCTGGACCGACTGCGGGCCACCGCCCACGCCTTCGCCGCCGCTCTCTCCGATCAGCTGCCGGACTGGGGCTTCCCGCTGCCGCCCGGCGGCCTCTCGCTCTGGGTCTCCACCGGCGGCGTGTCCGGCGCGGCGCTGGCCCGGGCAGGGGAACCCGCCGGGGTCCGGATCGCGGCCGGCAACCGTTTCGGCTCGGACGGCGCCTTCGAACACCACGTCCGGCTGCCGCTCACCGTGCCCGCCGCGGCCGTCCCCGCGGCCGTCGAACGGCTGGCCGCGGTGGCCGCCCGCGCGACGGCGGGCGGCCGGTGGGGCCCGGCCGACGAGGGCCAGGCGCTGGCGGTCTGACGCTGCGTCAGACCCATCGGATCAGCAGGACTGGTTCGACCGCCCGCGCCAACCCGTCACCGGGAGCGCGAACTTGGCCACCAGCCGGTCGGTGAACGGCGCCCGGTGCAGCCGGGCCAGCCGTACCGGCGTCTGCCCCCGGCGCACCTCCACCCGTGCCCCGGCGGGCAGTTCGACCGAACGCCGCCCGTCGCACCAGAGCACCCCGTGCGGGGTCTTGGGCTGCACCTCGACGGCCAGCACCGAGTCCGGTGAGGTCACCAGTGGCCGGGCGAACAGCGCGTGCGCGGAGATCGGCACCATCAGCAGCGCCTCCACCTCCGGCCACACCACCGGCCCGCCACCGGAGAACGCGTACGCGGTCGAGCCGGTCGGCGTCGCGCAAACCACCCCGTCGCAGCCGAAGTTGGAGACCGGGCGGCCGTCCACCTCGGTCACCACCTCCAACATCCGTTCCCGGGACGCCTTCTCGATCGACGCCTCGTTCAACGCCCAGTCCTGGTGCACCACATCGCCGTTGGTCCGGACGATGACGTCGAGCGTCATCCGCTCCTCGACCTCGTACTCGGCGTCGACCACCCGCTCGACCACCACGGCCAGGTCGTCCCGCTCGGCCTCGGCCAGGAAGCCGACACGGCCGAGGTTGATGCCCAGCATCGGCAGCCCGTGCGAGCGTGCCAACTCCGCGCCGCGCAGCAGCGTCCCGTCGCCGCCGGCGACCAGGATCAGCTCGCAGCCGTCCGCCGCGCCCGGCCCCTCGGCGACCTTCTCGACCCCCTCCGGCAGGTCGAGGTCCACCGCCTCGGCCTCCAGCAGCCTGATCCGGAGCCCCGCCTTCAGCAGCCCGTGCACCAGGCCCTCGACGCTGCGCAGCGCCGCCTCCCGGCCGGTGTGCGCGATCAGGAAGACCGTACGTTCTTCATCGCTCATGCCGCTGCCCTCTCCCTACGCCTGCCGGGTCGCCCTTGGCCCGGTGCGGCCGCGCCACCCAGCATGACGGGCCGGACGCTCGCAGAGCACCCTACCGGGGCCCTTCCGCCACGGCCCGGTCCGCCTCCGCGGGGTCCAGCCGGGGGGCGTCCCGGCGCATCCAGAGGAAGTACTCGACGTTCCCGGACGGCCCCGGCAGCGGACTCGCGGTGACCGCGCGCACGCCCAGCCCCAGCTCCCACGCCTGCTCGGCCACCCGGCGCACCATCTCGGCACGCAGCTCCGGGCTGCGCACCACCCCTCCGCTGCCGAGGCGCTCCTTGCCGATCTCGAACTGCGGCTTGACCATCAGCACCAGGTCCGCGTCCTCGGCCGCGCAGCCGGCCAGCGCCGGCAGCACCAGGCCCAGCGAGATGAAGGACAGGTCGCCGACCACCAGGTCGACGGGGGTGCCGCCGATCATCTCCCGGGTCAGTTCGCGGACGTTGGTGCGGTCCATGACCGTGACCCGCTCGTCGCTCTGCAGCGACCAGGCGAGCTGCCCGTAGCCGACGTCCACCGCCAGCACGTGGGCGGCCCCGGCCCGCAGCAGCACGTCCGTGAACCCACCGGTGGAGGCGCCCGCGTCCAGCGCCCGGCGGCCCTCGACCACCAGGCCCTGCGGCACGAAGGCCGCGAACGCCCCGGCGAGCTTGTGCCCGCCGCGCGAGACGTAGTCGGGGTCGTTCTCGTCCTTGGCCACCACGACCGCCGCCGAGGTCTCCACCTGGGTGGCCGGCTTGGTCGCGGTGGTGCCGCCGACGGTCACCCGACCGGCCGCGATCAGCTCGGACGCGTGCTCACGCGATCGGGCCAGCTTGCGGCGGACCAGCTCCGCGTCGAGTCGGCGTCGTGCCACTGCCACTGGTGCTTCAGCTCCTACGGGTCCTGCGGATCATTCCTGGTCGAGCGCGGCCAGCGTGTCGGCGAGCCGCTGGTGAACATCTTCGTACACCGCGACGTGTGCCTCGGCCGGGACCCCGTCCAGAGCCTCCAGGCGGGCCAGCCCGGCGTCCACCCCGGGGTGCCCGGTGGGCAGCAGTTCGACGCCGAGCGGCTCGACCGTCTCCCCCCGGATACCGCCCTCACTCGTCCCGGGCATCGGGCTTCTTCGTGCTGGTGGCCTTGCGGACGGTGGTCTTCTTCGTCGCCGTGCGCTTGGCCGCCGCCTTGGGCTCGGCGCCGTTCCGCTCCGGCTGCTCCGGCTGCCCGGTGGCGGTCTTCCTGACGGTCGCCTTCTTGGCGACGGCGGTCTTCTTGGCAGCTGCCTTCTTCGCGGGCGCCGCCTTCTTGGCCGCTGCCGCCTTCTTCGCCGGTGCCGCCTTCTTCGCGGGCGCCGTCTCCTCCTCGGCGACGAACTCCTCGGCCCCCTCGGTCGCCGCCTTCCGCACCGCGGCCTCCGTCGCCGGGGACAACGGCGGATCGACCTCGACCGGCTCGTCCACCTCCACCCGCTCGGACACGACCGGCTCCGTCGCCACCGGCTCGTCCTCGAACTCCCAGCCGCGCCCGAACAGGTCGTCCGCCCGGGGCGCCGGCGCCGGCTCGTCCTCCCGGTGCGGCGCCGCGTGCGGCTCGGGGGCCGGCTTCTTCGCGGCCGGCTCCTCCTCGACCTCACGCAGCTTGCTCTCCAGGTACGCCAGCACCACGCCGACCTTGGTCACCTGGTCGCCGACCTTCTCGAAGGCCTTCTCCACCTCGTTGCGCGCCACCCCGACGGCCAGGTCCACCCCGGCCCGCCCGGCGGTGACCGCCTCCCCCGCCAGGGTCTGCAGCGTCCTGGCCGAGGGCGGGAACTGACCGCCCAGCTTGCGTTCGACCTCCGAGACGGTGACGCCGGTCCTCTCCAGGACCGCGGCCGCCGTCTCGGCGACCCGCTTGCCGACCTCCTCCACCACCACGGCGGCGGTCGCCACCGCTCCCCGCACCGTCCTCGGCAGCATCCGGGTGCCTCCTCCGCGCCTGCGCGCGCCTCGCTCCTTCGCCCTCGGCACCCGGGCGTTTCCGGGCACCCCACTGACGACGCTACCGCCAAAACCCGCCTGAGGTACCGTGGCCCGGCAGTCAGCACCGTAGTGACCTGGGGATGGAGCGACCGCCATGGCGAACGCCGAAGAGTGCCGGGAAGCACTGGAACAGCTCAGCCGGAACATGACGAACTCCACCGGCGACGTCCGCAAGGCCGCCGCCCTCGACCGCTCGCTCAGCTGCC
Organism: Kitasatospora sp. NPDC017646; assembly: GCF_044329365.1. Lineage (NCBI taxonomy): Bacteria > Bacillati > Actinomycetota > Actinomycetes > Kitasatosporales > Streptomycetaceae > Kitasatospora > Kitasatospora sp. NPDC017646. Next base: position 257,073 of record NZ_JBIRJC010000011.1, read on the forward strand.
GGATCACCGACCTCGACCTGACCTTCACCGGGCAGCTGCGCGACGGCCGGATCCAGGACGTCGTCACCACACCCGGTCAGCCCACCGAGAAGGCCGCCATCCGGCTCACCATGGCCAGCGACGACCTGCTCGCCCTGGTCGGCGGCGACCTCAACTTCGCCGCCGCCTGGGCGAGCGGCCGGGTCGGGCTGGAGGCCGGCCTGCGCGACCTGCTGCGGCTGCGCACCCTGCTCTGAGGCCCTCGCCGAGCGGTCAGAAGCCGAGCTCGGCCAGCGCCTTCCGCCCGTCCACCGGTCCGCCGTCCGGCGCGTCCAGCACCGTCCAGGCCGCCGCGCACAGCGCCCGCAGGCCGTCCCAGCGGTCCCCGGAGCCGGTCAGCCGCAGCACGCCGCCCTCCGCCGTCGCGGTCCAGCCGCCGCAGGAGGAGCCGCCGTCCGCCGCCGTCACCGCCGGCTGCGGGACCAGCAGGCCGCGCAGGTCGGCCGCCAGGTACGTCGGCCGGTGCTCGACCGGCGCCGCCAGCAGCTGCGCCGGGGTGGTCACGCCGGTGAACACCAGCAGGCTGTCCACCCCGCCGTTGAACGCACCCTCGATGTCGGTGTCCAGCCGGTCCCCGACCACCAGCGGCCGCCGGGCGCCGGTCCGCAGCACGGTCTCCCGGTGCATCGGCGGCAGCGGCTTGCCCGCCACCTCCGGCTCCACCCCGGCCGCCGCCCGCACCGCCGCCACCAGCGTCCCGTTGCCGGGCGCGATGCCGCGCGCCGTCGGCACCGTCATGTCGGTGTTGGAAGCGACCCACGGCAGTCCGCCGCGCACCGCGTACGCGGCCTCCGCCAGCTGCGGCCAGCCCACCGACGGGTCGAAGCCCTGGACCACCGCGAGCGGCTCCTCGGCCATCGAGCGGACCGCCACCAGCCCGCGCTCGGCCAGCGCCTCCTCCAGCCCCAGGCCGCCCACCACCAGCACCTTCGCCCCGGCGGGCACCTTCTCGGCGACCACCCGGGCGGCCGCCTGCGCCGAATTGATGACGTCCGCCGGCTCGGCCGGCACGCCCAGCTCGGTCAGGTGGTCGGCGACCACCCGCGGCGGGCGGGAGGCGTTGTTGGTCACGTACGCGAGCCGCATCCCGGCGGTACGGGCCGCCGCCAGCGAGTCCACCGCGTGCTCGATCGCGTGCGGGCCGGCGTAGACCACGCCGTCCAGGTCCAGCAGCGCCGTGTCGTACGCCTCGGTCAGCGGGCGGTCGCTCCCGCCGGGGGCGGTCCGTCGCGCGGTGGTGGCCGTCTCGGTCATGCCTGCCCAATCCCATCCACCGCAGCCTCGTGGTGCACTGCGGTTCGTCTGCTCGTCACTGCCCGCCCGGTCGGGCGTCGTCGTCGACGCCCTCGGGCTCTCCCCCCACCTGCCGCGGCAGGCCCGGTTCCCGGCCCCGGCTCTCACGGCCGGCGGGTACGCCGGGCAACAGCGGGCCGAACGCCCCGGCCCGGGCCGCCAGGGTCGCCCTGGTCTGCCGCAGCGCCGACCGGTAGTGGTCGGCCTCCGGACGCATGGCCACGGCCAGCGCCAGGTGCTCGGCCGAGGTCTCGAAGTCCCCCGTCCGGGCCGCCGCGACGCCCCACCCGAACTGAGCGTAGTCGTCCGAGGGATCGGCCAGCGCCACGGCCCGGAAGTTCTCCAGCGCCGCCGCGTACGAACCGGCGTCGAACTGCGCCCGGGCCAGCGCCTCCCGGATGCTGCGCGAGTGCGGCTCGGCCTCCGCCGCCCGGGCCAGCAGCTGCTCGGCCGCCGCCGGATGGCCCTCGGCCAGCAGCTTCGCGCCCCGTCGGAACCAGTCGTAGACGTCCCCCGCGGGCTCCCCGGGCCGCCCCTGCGCCGGGACGCCCCCCGTCGGGGGCTGCTCGCCCTGCACGCCGCCGTCGGCCCGTTCCTGCCCGTCCTCCATGCCGTACCTCGCCCTCGGTCGCACACCCGCCCCACCGCTCGGGACGGACGTTCCGATCTCTCAACAACGCGTACCCGGTTACGATGCCCAGAATGAGCACACCCAGTGCAGAAGACGGAGTCGAGACTCCCGTGGGCGGCCCCGGTGACCCCGGGCACGTCGCCACCGCAGGCCTGTCCCTGTCCCCCTTCCGTGGCCTGCGCTACGTCCCCGACCGGGTCGGCGCGCTGGCCTCGGTGATGTCCCCGCCGTACGACGTCGTCGACCCGGGACGCCGACTGGACCTGGAGACGGCCGACCCGCACAACGTGGTCCGGCTGATCCTGCCCCGGCCGGAGCCCGAGGACGCCGGCGACCGCCCCGACCGCGACACCAGGTACCGGCACGCCGCCCGGCTGCTGGCCGGCTGGCAGCGCGAGGGCGTCCTCGCCGCCGACCCGGAACCGGCGATCTACGTCTACGAGCAGCGGGTCCCCGCCGGCGAAGACGCGCCCGAGCTGCTCCAGCGCGGCCTGATCGGCGCCCTGGCGGTGAGCGGCCCCGAGGTCGGCGTCGTCCTCCCCCACGAGGACGTCATGCCCCGGCCGGTCGCCGACCGGGTCGGGCTGATGCGCACCACCCGGGCCAACCTCGAACCGCTGCTGCTCACCTACCGGGGCAACGGGGGCGCCTCCGGCGTCATCGAGCGCACGGTCGAGGGCGCGCCGCTGCTCTCCACCACGACCAGCGACGGCACCCACCACCGCCTGTGGGCCGTCACCGACCCCGCCCTGCTCGGCGAGATCAGCCGCGACCTGTCCACCTGCCGGGCGCTGATCGCCGACGGCCACCACCGCTGGGCGATGTACCTGCGGCTCCAGCGCGAGCACCGCCACCTGCCGCGCAGCCCGTGGGACCGCGGCATGGTGCTGCTGGTGGACACCGCCCGCTACCCGCTGCGGGTCCGCGCCATCCACCGCGTGCTGTACCGGCTGCCGGTGGCCGAGGCCCTGGAGAAGCTCGGCGACCAGTGGAAGGTCAAGGAGGTCCCCGGCCCGCTGCCCGCCGCCCTCCAGGCGCTCGCCGAGCAGAAGAGGCACGGCGGCAACGGCTTCGTCCTCACCGGTGGCGACGGCGTCTTCTGGCTGCTCAGCGAGCCCGAGGAGGCCCTGCTCGACGCGACCGTGCCGCACGACCGGCCCGAGGAGTGGCGCCACCTGGACGCCACCGTGCTGCACGCCACCCTGCTCGACCACACCTGGCACGTCCCCGACGGCCCCGACGACATCGGCTACCTGCACACCGCCGCCGCCGCCGAGCGCGAGGCCGCCCGCACCGGCGGCGCCGCGGTCCTGCTCCACCCGGTCCGGGAGAGCGTGGTACGGCGGCTGGCCGAACAGGGCGTCACGATGCCGCGCAAGTCCACCTCGTTCGGCCCGAAGCCGGCCACCGGACTGGTGCTGCGCAGTCTTCCGCTGGGGTAGCGGGAGCCCCCGGACGCCGTGAGGCCCTGCCGTTCCTCCGGGGAACGGCAGGGCCTCACGGCGTTTCAGGGCACTCAGGCCTGGGCGTCGCCCTCGACCTCGTCCTTGTCCGCCTTCTCGGCCTTCTCGACCTCGGCCGCCTTGGCCTCCGCGACCCGCTCGGGCACCACGCCGTCGAAGTCCTCGTCGATCTCGAGGTCGTCCTCGTCGTAGTACTCCTCGACGTCCTCCTCGTCCTCGAAGATCACGCGGTCGTCGGCGTTGTCGGCGCCGCGCTTCTTCGCCGGGGCGTCGGCCTGCTCGGCGTCGTCCTCGACCAGCTCCGGGTCGAGCGCGTCGGTGAACTCCACGCCGTCGATCTCGGCCAGGCGCTCCGAGGCGTTGGTCGAACCGTCGGTGTCGGCCTCGGCCGCCTTGGCGAACCAGTCACGGGCCTCGTCGCCACGGCCGGCCGCGATCAGCGCCTCGGCGTAGGCGTACCGCAGGCGAGCGGTCCACGGGTGCACGGCGCTGGAGGCCAGCTCCGGGCTCTGCAGGGTGACGACGGCGGCGTCGAACTGCTCCATGTCGCTGCGGGCACCGGCCGCCACCAGGCGCATCTCGACCTGGCCGGCCTTGTCCAGCTGCTTCACCTCGGGCTCACCGGCCATCGCCAGCGCCCGCTCCGGACGGCCCAGACCGCGCTCGCAGTCGGCCATCACGGGCCACAGGTCGGCACGGCCGGTCATCCGACGGGCGGCGCGGAACTCGGTCAGCGCCTCGGAGTACCGCTGCGTCATGTACGAGGCGAACCCGGCCGCTTCGCGGACGGCGGCCACGCGGGACGCCAGCCGCAGCGCGACGCGCGAGTACTGGTAGGCCTCCTCCGGCTCGCCGTCGAGCAGGCGGGCCACCATCACCAGGTTGCGGGCGACGTCGTCCGCGAGGGTCTTGGGCAGGCTCTTGAGCTCCTGGCGCACGTCCGCGTCCAGCTCGAAGCCGGTGACGTCCTCCGGGATCGGCAGGCGCTTGACCGGCTCGTAGTTGCCGCGACGGTCGTCGTAGTCCCGACGGTCCCGGTCGCCGCCACGGTCGTCCCGACGGTCCCCGCCACGGAAGCCGCCCTGGCGGTCGTCACGGCGGAAACCACCGCGGTCGCCGCCCCGGTCGTCGCGGCGGAAGCCACCACCCTGCGGACGGTCATCGCGGCGGAAGCCCCCGCGCTCGCCGCCGCGGTCGTCACGGTCGCGGTTGAAGCCACCCTGGGGGCGGTCGTCCCGACGGAAGCCACCACCCTGCGGACGGTCATCACGACGGAAACCACCGCGCTCGCCACCACGGTCATCGCGCTCGCGGTAGGACGGGCGATCGTCACGACGCGGACGGTCGTCACGGTCATCGCGACGGAAACCGCTCGGGCGGTCATCGCGGCGGAAGCCACCACCCTGCGGACGGTCATCGCGACGGAAGCCCCCGCGCTCGCCGCCGCGGTCGTCACGGTCGCGGTTGAAGCCACCCTGGGGGCGGTCGTCCCGACGGAAGCCACCACCCTGCGGACGGTCATCACGACGGAAACCACCGCGCTCGCCACCACGGTCATCGCG
>NZ_JBIRJC010000012.1:0-108959 GCF_044329365.1 Kitasatospora sp. NPDC017646
CTTTTGGCACGCTGTTGAGTTCTCAAGGAACGGACGCTTCCTTCGGACCGCCTTCCAGCGGGCCCTCCGGGCGCTTCGTTCTTTCGTGTTCCCAGCTTATCAGATGTTTTCCGCTCCGTTTTCCGGGGCTTCGTCATCCAACTCACCGGTGTCTTCCGCGGCTTGACGCCCCGTCCGACGTTTCAAACTCTAGCCGATCCCCGCTCCGAAAAGCGAATCCAGCCGAGTCCGACCGCAATCCGATAAAACGCACATGCCGAATAAGCACGAGGCCGCGCCGCGAAAAGCGGAACGACCGGCGAGAACCGGAAGTGGTGTTTCAGAGGATTGGCCGCCCCGGGACCGTCCGCGCCGATGCGTGTCCGGTGCTCCCTGTCGAGCGACTAGAAAACACTACCCCTCTGCGGGGCCTGAGGCAAACCGGTCCCCGGAACGGTCCGGGTGCAGAGCGCACGGCCCTGCTTCACGTACTCGCCGTTGGGGTGGTCGTTGGTGGTGACCCAGTGCAGGGCGGTCGTCTCGTCGCGGCCGCCGTCACGATGGCGGCGGAGCAGGCGTTCCTGGCGGACGGTGTCTTCGGTGTCGACGTACCAGAGTTCGCGCAGCAACCTGCGGGCTTCCGGCCAGGGGGTGTCCGCGGAGGCGAGGTAGTTGCCCTCGGTGATGACGAGCCGGGTGTGCGGGCGGACGACGTGGCGGGCGGCGACCGGCTCGTCCAGGGTGCGGTCGAAGTCGGGGACGTAGATGTCCTGGAAACGGTCGGCGGCGACCCGGTGCAGCAGGGCGACGTACCCGTGGGCGTCGAAGGTGGCCGGGGCGCCCTTGCGGTGGCTCAGCCCGAGGCGGTCGAGCTGGGCGCCCGAGAGGTGGAAGCCGTCGAGCGGGAGGTAGGCGGCCGTACCGGTGCCTTCGACGCGTTCGACCTCGGCGACGAGGTGGCGTGCCAGGGTGGACTTGCCGGCTCCGGGCGGGCCGACAAGTCCGAGGATCGTACGGGCGTTGCTGCCCGGGCCGCGGAGGAGTCCGAGGGCAAGGGCGGTGAGGCGGTCCTCGTTCATGGCCGCACCCTACTCACTTCGCCGCGGCCCGACGGCCGGCTCAGACGACCGTAGGGGCAGGGACAGAAGAGGGAGCAGGGACGAGACCGGGCACGTCCAGGGTGAGGGTGCCGTCGTCCGCGTCGAGCAGGGCGGGGACGCCGAGCGGGACGGTGATGGTCGATGGGCAGTGGCCGAAACCCAGCTCCCAGATCACGGGCACGCCGAGCCCGCCGAGGCGGTCGAGCATCACGTCACGGACCCGTTCGGGCCGTCCGCAGCCCTCCCAGGAGCCGAGGGCTATGCCGGCCACGCCGTCGAGGGCGCCGGAGCGCAGGAACTGGGTGAGCAGGCGGTCGAGCTGGTAGGGGTGCTCGTTCACGTCTTCGAGGATCAGGATGCTGCCCGCGTAGGAGGGGCGGGCGGCGGGCGTGCCGCGCTCGGCGGCGAGGACGTGAGCGCAGCCTCCGGCGGTGACGCCGCGGGCGCGCCCGGGGACGAGTGCGGTGGCGGTGGGCGAGGTGAGGACGGTGGTGGCGGCGGGGTCGAAGAGGGTGCGGCGCAGGTGTTCGGCGGTGGGGCCGTCGTTCACGAAGGAGGAACCGGAGGCCAGCGGCCCGTACAGGGTGGCGAGGCCGAGGCGCTGGGCGAAGGCCTCGTGCAGGGAGCTGACGTCGCTGAAGCCGATGAAGGGCTTGGGCCGGGCAGCGCGCATGGCGGTCCAGTCGAGCAGCTCGACGATGCGGTGGACGCCGTAGCCGCCGCGGGCGCAGATGACGGCGTCGACGGTGGGGTCGAGCCAGGCGCTCTGGAGGTCGGCGGCGCGGTCGGCGTCGGTGCCGGCCAGGTAGCCGAGGGTGGGGTGGGTGTCGAGGACGTGCGGGGCGACGGTGACGCGCAGGCCCCAGGAGCGCAGGATCGCGCAGCCGGCGGTGAGACGCTCGGAGTCGATCGGGCCGCTGGGGGCGACGACGGCGATGTGGTCGCCGGGGCGTAGCTGTGGCGGGCGGGTCAGGCCCTGGCCGGGCGCGGTAGGTTGCTGGTCCATGGACCGGGCCTTTCGGGGAGGGGGCGGGCAGCGGGCGGCCTCGGGGTGTGGTCGAGGCCGCCCGGTGACGATATGCCCGCGGGTCGACGGGCCGATGTCCCTGGACGGGCGGACCCGGGAGGGCCCGGGCGGTTGAGGGCTCTTCAGATCGCGCCCATCACCTCCCGTACCTCGGCGAGGGTGGCGTCGGCGATGGCATTGGCCCGCTCGGCGCCTGCGCGCAGCACCTGGCGCAGGTGGCCACGGTCGGCGGCGAGGTCGGCGCGGCGGGCGCGCAACGGGCGGAAGTACTCGTTGACGGACTCGATGACGGTGCGCTTGAGGGCGGCGGCACCGCCGTCGCCGATCTCCTCGGCGATCGCCTCCGGGGCGCGGTCCTGGCAGAGCGCGGCGAGCAGGACGAGGCCGGAGACCTCGGGTCGACCGGTCGGGTCGTAGGTGATGCGGCGATCGGCGTCGGTCTTGGCGCCGCGGATGATCCGGGCAGTCTCGTCCTCGTCGGCGCCGAGGGCGACCGCGTTGCCGCGGCTCTTGCTCATCTTGCCGCCGTCGGTGCCGAGCAGCATCGGGACGTCGGAGATCAGGGCCCGGGGGCGGGGGAAGACGGCGCTGCCGTCGGCGTGCGGGTAGCGCTCGTTGAAGCGGCGGGCGACGGTGCGGGCGACTTCGAGGTGGGGCAGCTGGTCCTGCCCGACCGGGACGAGGTCGGCCTTGCAGAACAAGATGTCGGCGGCCTGGTGGACGGGGTAGGTGAACATCAGTCCGTTGACGGCGGCCTGGCTGGAGTGGGCGATCTCGTCCTTGACGGTGGGGTTGCGGCTCAGTTCGGCGACGCTCACCAGGCTGAGGAAGGGCAGCAGCAGCTGGTTGAGGGCGGGGACGGCGCTGTGCGCGAAGACCGTGGCCCGCTCGGGATCGAGGCCGGTCGCGAGGTAGTCGAGGACGAGGTTCTCGGTGTGCTCGGCGAGCCGGTCGGCCAGGTCGCGGTCGGTGATGACCTGGTAGTCGGCGACCAGCACGAACATCTCGACGCCCTGGTCCTGGAGCCGGACCCGGTTCTGCAGGGTGCCGAAGTAGTGGCCGAGGTGGAGCGGGCCGGTGGGGCGGTCACCGGTGAGGACGCGGTGGGTGCCCGGGTCGGCGCTCAGATCGGCGGTCGTCAGGACGGGGGCGCCGGTCGGCTCCGCGACGCCGTGGTCGGTGGTGGCACGGCTCGTGGTGGCGTGGGCGGTGGCGGTCATCGGGTTTCTCCCTCGGTACGGCGGTGGTGGCGGCCGTCCGGGGCGCGGGGCCCGTCCCGTGGGGAAACGCAACAGGGCCGTCCATCCCGGACGGCCCTGTTCAGGCAGGTGTGATGGCCGTCCTAGGACGGCCACCAGCACAGGCCCACGAAGCGCTTCATGGCCCCAACAATAGCGTCAGCCGTCAACTACCAAGGCAGGGGCGCCCTTGCGCGGCGTCTCGCCGTGGAAGAACTCCGTCCGCACCAGGCCGGTTGGACAAACCGACTTCTGGCGATTTCGTGCACTGCGGATGACTTTGCCCCCTTCGGCGAGCACCCCCGTTCGGAGGGCGCGGCGGACAGCGGGATAGGTTTGCCTCACCTAACCTTGGTTCCCGGGCCGACCCCCCCGCCGGCCGCCCGGTCCCGACTCTTGAAGGAGCGTCGCGTGGCCCCCGACTCCGACGGCCCGACCCTCGCCGCCCGCATCCCCAGCCGCCGCCGCTTCCTCACGGCCGGCGTGACCGGCGCCGCCGTGCTCGGCCTCGGCGGACTCCTCACCGCCTGCGGCAGCAGCGGAGGCTCGGGCGGCGCAGGCGGCAGCGGCTCGAAGCCGGGTGGCGGCTCCTCCCCCGACCAGAAGTCGGTCAAGCAGGGCGGCGACGACTACGCCACCGTCATCGAGAAGATGAAGGGCTTCGGCACCGACGCCGCCCCCGGCGTCTATCCGCGCACCGTCAGGCACGCCATGGGCGAGACCGTCATCCCCGCCAAGCCCACCCGGGTCGTGGTGCTGGACACCGGCGAGCTCGACAACGTCGTCTCGCTCGGGATCCAACCGGTCGGCGTCGTCCACACCGACGCTTCCAAGTCCCTGCCCTCCTACCTCAGGGACAAGGCCGGCGACCCGGCCGCCGTCGGTACCATCAACAGCCTCAACCTGGAAGCCGTCGCCGCGCTCAAGCCCGACCTGATCCTCGGCAGCCAGCTGCGCGCCCAGGACCAGTACGCGCAGCTGTCGAAGATCGCACCGACCGTGTTCTCGCTGCGCCCCGGCTACCCCTGGAAGCAGAACTTCCTGCTCAACGCCAGCCCCTTCGACCTCCAGGCCGAGGCCAAGGCGCAGCTCGACGCGTACCAGGCAGCCGCTGCCGCGATCGGCACCGGGCTCGGCGACAAGCGGCCCACCATCACGCCGCTGCGCTTCATGCCCGGCCGGACCAGGCTCTACGCCGAGCTCTCCTTCATCGGGACCATTTTCACCGACGTGCCCCTGCCGCAGCCGAAGATCGAGCAGGTCAAGGAGCTGGCGGTGGAGGTCAGCCCGGAGCAGATCGACAAGGCCGACGCCGACTGGATCTTCTACGGCGTCTACGGCAGCCCCGGTTCGACCAACCAGGACGCGGTGTTCGGCGGCGCGCTCTGGAAGACGCTCGGCGCGGTCAAGTCCGGCCAGGCCCGGCCGGTTTCGGACGAGACCTGGTTCCTGGGGCTCGGCGTCGCGGCCGCCAACGCGGTGCTCGCCGACCTCAAGGGCTTCGTGGCGCCCGGCAGTTGAGCCGGCGCGCCGGACAGGGGCGCCGCCGCTCTCCGTCGCTCGTCGGGTGAACCCGCCGTGCTCCCGGGCACACGCCCGGGAATGACGCTTGGAGCTGGTCGCGCGGTGCGGGAGGATCATCGGGACCGTCCCCCGAAGGGCCCGCCGATGACCTCGCTCCATCCCAGCTCCACCGACCCCGCCCTGACCGGCTCGCCCGGCTCGCCCGGCTCGCCCGGCTCGCCCGTGGACGGTGCCGACCCCTCAAGCCCGGCCGACGCACCGCCCGGCCCGTCCGTTCCGTGGGCGCCGGTCTGCTCCGTCGTGACGGCGGCCGAGGGCTGCTCGACCGGCGTGGCCGGTGCCCCCACCCGCCACCACTCGGTGCCGCAGCCGCGCACCCCGAAGGACGTCGAGACGCAGCTCCGCCGTACTTCGGCGGACGGCGATGCGACGGCGGACCGGCTCCGGGCGGCGTTCGCCGACCGGCTGCGGGCCGCCCGCGCCGAAGGACGCTCGCTCGCCGAGCTGGCGGCGGCGTGCCGGCGGTCGGTGGAGGACGTGCGGGCGCTGCTCGGCGAGGCCGGGGAGGAGGACGGGTACGGCGCCACCGGCGCCCCCTTCGACGGGGTCGGGCCGGGATTCGTCCGGTTCCAGCAGGTGGCGGCGCCGTCCGAGGGCAACCCGCCCACGCCGGTGCCGCCTTCGGCGCGCGAGTCCTCGCGTGAGCCGTCCCGCGAGCCGTCCCGCGGATCGATGCGTGAGTCGGTGCGCGGATCGATGCGCGAGTCGATGCGTGAGGAGGTGCGGAGCCTCGGCTCGCGGCGGCCCTCCCCCTCCCGGCGACTGCGCCGGATGCACCCCCAGGCCGACCGGACCGGGCAGGGGGCGACCGCACGGGAGACGGCCGCCGCCGACCCGACCGGGGCGGAGCCGCGCGGAACGGGGCGGTCGGGTGAACCGACCGGTGCGACGAGGACGGTGGCCGACGGCACGCCCCCGGCAGCCGGTACGGACGCCTGGACCGTCGTGGGGGGCGGGACCGAGGAGTCCCGGGCCGTCCCGCCGCTCGGCATCCTGATCGGCGGCAGTCCGGTCCAGTCGGAGACCGTCGGCCGTCCGGAGGAGCGGACGCCGGTCCGGGTGGCGGCGGAGCCGATCCGGGTCGGGCGCGGGACCAGCCTGGTGTTGCTGCCGTCCTGGCGTCCCGCCATCGCGGTCTCGGTCTCGACCGAGCAGTTGGTCGTCGAGACCGGCCTCACCGTCGAGCAACTGGCCGGCGCCCGGCTGACGGTGCGGATGAACCCCTGGGCACTGCACGACCGGGAGCTGGACCTGCACGGCTGGGAGCCGGGCCCGGCCGGCCCGCCCGGGCGGTCGCGGCGCGGCGGGCGCGGCTAGGGCCTGTCCGAGGGCTGGCCCGTCAGCGGGAGTTCGGGACGTAGCCGAGGTCGACGGGCACCGGAGGGCGCCCGTCGACCGCCCAGCCCGCGCGGACCGCGTCCAGCAACTCCGGGAGCCGGGGCGGCCAGAGCGCGTCGGCGTCCTCGTCGGCGAGGTCGGCCGGGGTCCACCAGCGCCAGTCGAGGATCCGGTCCTGGGCGTGCACCGCACTGACGTCGCCGACGGGGCCGCGGTGCGGTCCGTTGCTCAGGTAGATGTGCTCGTGCTGGCGGACCGGGGTGCCGTGCCAGGTGAAGTCGTGCTCCCAGGTGCAGAGAAGCGGGCCGGGTTCGAGGTCGGTCCAGCCGGTCTCCTCCCACAGCTCGCGCCGGGCACCGGCCCGAGGGGTCTCGCCCGGTTCCAGCCCGCCACCGGGCATGGTCCAGTGGACGCCGACCTCGTCGTTGTCCGAACGGAGCAGGAACACCGAGCCGTCCCGGTCCAGGACCACCGTGCGGGCGGCCTGACGGGGAACGCGTTTGCGCGGTCGCAGAAGTCTTCGCATCGGGACACTCTGACAGCGACCGACCGGGGCGTCGACCGGATTGCCGCCCCCGGCAACCGACTTGAGCCGCTTCCCGGCCCCCGGCCTGCGCCGATCCGCAGTCGCGGGCGGCCCGCCGGCCTTACCCTGACCGCCATGCCCGTACCCTCGATCCTCTTCCCCGCCGATCCGCTCAATCCGCGCCGACCCGATCCGCACTTCGCCTGGGAGGCCAGGCTGATCCGGGAGTTGGGCGGCGAAAACCTCCTGGTCGACCACGACGCGCTGCTCGCCGGACACGCCGAGGCGGCGGTCCGGTGGCTGCCCCGGGGCTGCGGACCGCTCTGGTACCGGGGCTGGATGCTCCCCTCCGCCCGGTACGCCGAGTTCGCCGCCGCACTCACCGCCCGCGGCGGCAACCTGCTGACCAGCCCGCCCGGTTACGCGTCGGCGCACGAACTGCCCGGCTGGTACGGGGTGTTCGAGGGAGCGACCCCGCCCAGCGCCTGGATCCCGACCACCGGGGCGCTGCCACCCACGCCGGAGGAGCTGGCGGAGGCCGTGGCCCGGCTCGGCGGGAGCGGGCCGGCGATCGTGAAGGACTACGTGAAGTCGCGCAAGCACGAGTGGCACGAAGCCTGCTACCTGCCGGAGTTGGCCGATCTGGCGGCCGTCGGACGGGTGGTCCGACGGTTCGTCGAGCTGCAGGGCGAGTTCCTGGCCGGCGGGGTGGTGCTGCGGCGGTACGAGGAGTTCGAGCGGGAGGGCGGGCCGAACGGCGCGGGCGGGCCGGACCGGAACGGCGGCGATGCCGCGGTCGGAACGGGTTCCGCGGGTGCCGCGGGTGCCGCGGGCGGCGAGCGGCGGGCGGTGGAGGCCCGGGTGTGGTGGCTGGACGGCCGGCCGGTCCTGGTCGGGCCGCACCCGGACGCCCCGCACCTCCAGGTCGAGCCCGAGCTCACCGAGGTCTCCGCACTGGTGCGAAGACTCGGCTGCCGCTTCGTCACCACCGACCTCGCCAGCCGGGCCGACGGGTCCGGCTGGCGGGTGGTGGAGGTCGGGGACGGCCAGGTGAGCGACCTGCCGCGCGGCATCGACGCCTCGGGGCTGCTGGCCTCGCTGATCGCCGCCTGACGGACGGACCGGCGAGTCGGCAGGGTCGGAGGTCGGCGGGGCCGGGGGGTCGGCGGGGCCGGGGGGTCGGTCCGTTCTCGGGTGGTCCGCCCGCCGCCCCCGCTGCCCCCTGCCCCGCCTGGCGGTGGCCGGGTGGTTACCCGGCGGCGACCGTCTCGGCCGGTGCCGGGTGACCGTCCGCGACGAACGCCTGCCAGAGCCGGGCGTACGCACCGTTCAGCGCGAGCAGTTCGGTGTGCGTGCCGTCCTCGACCACCCGGCCGTGGTCCAGCACGACCACCCGGTCGGCGCGTTCGGCGGTGGTCAGGCGGTGGGCGATGACCAGCGTGGTGCGGCCTCCGCTGAGCCGGTCGGCGGCCTGGTTGACCGCGGCCTCGGTGGCCAGGTCGAGCGCCGCGGTGGCCTCGTCCAGCAGCAGGATGTCCGGGTCGACCAGTTCGGCCCGGGCCAGCGCGATCAGCTGGCGCTGGCCTGCCGAGAGGTTCCGCCCGCGGCCCGCGACCTCGTGGTCGTAGCCGCCCGACAATCGGACGATCATGTCGTGGGCACCGACCGCACGGGCCGCCGCCTCCACCTCGGCCGCCGAGGCGTCCGGTCGGCCGTACGCGATCGCCTCGCGGACCGTGCCCGCGAACAGGTACGCCTCCTGGGGCACCACGCCCAGGCGGTGGCGGTACTGGGCCAGGTCGTAGCGGGTCAGGTCGACGCCGTCCACCCGGACGGTGCCCCGGGTGGCGTCGTAGAACCGGGCGACCAGCTTGACCAGCGTCGACTTGCCCGCGCCGGTCTCACCGACCAGCGCCACCGTCTGGCCGGCGGGTATCCGCAGGTCCACGCCGCTCAGCACGTCCGGGGCACCGTCCGCGCCGCCGTTGTAGGCGAAGCCGACGCCCTCGAAGCTGATCTCGCCGCGCAGTGCCTTGGTCACCGGGACCGGGTCGACCGCCTGCGCGGTGGTGGTCGGCGTGCGCAGCAGCTCGCGGATCCGGCCGAGGCCGACCGAGGCCTGCTGATAGCCGTCGAAGACCTGGGACAGCTGGTTGACCGGGGCGAAGAACAGGTCGATGTAGAGCAGGTACGCGACGAGCGCACCGACCGTCAGCGTCCCCGCGTCCACCCGGGAGGCACCGACGATCAGCACCAGGGCGGCCGCCACGCTGGAGAGGAACTGGACGAACGGGAAGTACAGCGAGATGTAGAGCTGGGCGCGGACCCGGGCCTCCCGGTAGGCGATCCCGCGGGCCACGAAGCGGTCGGTGTTGGTGTCCAGACGGCGGAAGGCCTGGACGATCCGCATCCCGGCCACGTTCTCCTGCAAGTCGGCGTTGACCGTGCTGATCAGGTCCCGGGAGCGCTCGTACTGGTCCTTGGACTTCTTCCGGAACACCAGGGTGGCGATCACCAGCAGTGGCAGCACGGCGAAGACCACCAGGGCCAGCCCGGCGTCGATGATCAGCAGGGCAGCGAAGATCCCGGCGAAGGTCAGCAGGCTGACCACGGCGGTGACCATGCCGGTCTGCAGGAAGGAGGTCAGCGAGTCCAGGTCGGTGGTCATCCGGGTCATGATCCGGCCGGTCAACTCGCGCTCGTAGTAGTCCAGGCCGAGCCGGTTGAGATGGGCGAAGATCTTGAGCCGGAGGGTGTACAGCACGCGCTCACCCGTACGGCCGCTCACCCGGTTCTCGGCACTCTGCACCAGCCAGTCCAGCAGGACGATCACCAGCGCGGCGACCGAGGCCACCGCGACGCCGGACATCAGGCCCTTGCGGACGCCCTCGTCGATGCCGTGCCTGATCAGCACCGGCAGCACCAGCCCGGCGGCCGCGTCGAGGGCGACCAGCAGGAGGGCGATGAGCAGCGGGGTGCGGAAGGGGCGTAGCAGGCGGCCGAGGCTGAAGTCGGGATCACCGGCCTCGGCCTCGGGGCGGGGCACGGCAGGGACGTCGGCGGCCGGCGGGAGGTCGGCGACCCTGGCCAGCAGGTCGGGGTCGGCGGTGCGGGCGGCCTTGGCGAGGGCGGGGGTGGGGAGCGCAGGGGTCTTCGGCTGGGGGGTCTTCGGCTGGGGCTGTTCGCCCTGCGGGGGCTGTTCGGACCGTGCCGATCGTTCGGCCTGTGCTGGTTGTTCGGACTGTGCTGGTTGTTCGGACTGTGCTGGTTGTTCGACTGGCGCGGGCTGTTCGACTGGCGCGGGCTGTCGCGCGGGCTGTTCGGTCTGCCGGCTCTGCGGCTCGGGGGCCCGGCCGGCCTCGGGGTCGGTGATCAGGGCCCGGTACTGGGGACATCGGGCTTCGAGTTCATCGTGCGTGCCGAGGTCCAGCAGCCGCCCGCGGTCCAGGACGGCGATCCGGTCGGCGAGCTGGAGGGTCGAGCGGCGGTGGGCGATCAGCAGGGTGGTGCGGCCGGTCATCACGGAGCGCAGCGCGTCGTGGATCTCCGCCTCGACCTGCGGGTCGACGGCCGAGGTCGCGTCGTCCAGCAGCAGGATCCGGGGGTCGGTGAGGATCGCCCGGGCCAGGGCGATGCGCTGGCGCTGTCCGCCGGAGAGGGTCAGACCCTGCTCGCCGACCTTGGTCTCGTAACCGTCCGGAAGGGCGCGGACGAAGTCGTCCGCCTGGGCGGCCCGGGCGGCGGCGACGATCTGCTCGTCGGTGGCGTCCGGGCGGCCGTAGGCGATGTTGGTGCGGACCGACTCGGAGAAGAGGAAGCTCTCCTCGGGGACGATGCCGACCGCCGCGCGGACCGAGTCCAGGGTGAGGTCGCGCAGATCGTGGCCGTAGAGACGGACGGCGCCGGCCGCCGGGTCGTAGAAGCGGGGCACCAGCTGGGCCACCGTCGACTTGCCGGAGCCGGACGCGCCGACCAGGGCGAGGGTCTCGCCGGGGGCCAGCTTCAGGCTGAGGCCGTGCAGGACGGGGGCGGGGTGCTCCGGGTCGTAGCGGAACTCGACCTGGTCGAACTCCAGGACGACGTCGGTAGTACGGGGCCCGGCCGAGCTGCCGGCCGACGCGTCTGCGGCGGCGCTGCCATCCGGCGCGTCTACGGCGGCGCTGCCGTCGGGGGCGAGGCCCAGGGTGAGGTCGAGGCTGAGCGCGTCCGGGCGCTCCTGGACCAGCGGGCGCTCGTCGATCAGCTGCAGGACGCGCTCCACGCCCGCCCGGGCCTGCTGGCCGACCGTGATCACCATGGTCAGCATCCGCACCGGCCCGGTCATCTGTGCCACGTAGGTGGAGAAGGCGACGAAGGTCCCGAGCGAGACGCTCCCGTCGACGGCCAGCCAGCCGCCGAAGGCCAGCACCGCGACCTGGGCGAGGGCCGGGATCACCTGCATCGCCGGGTTGTAGCGGGCGTTGAGTCGTATCGACCGGAGCCGGGCGGCGAACAGGTTGCGGGAGGCCAGCTCCAGCTTGTCCTGCTCCTGCGCCTCCTGGCCGAAGCCCTTGACCACCCGGACGCCGCCGATCGCACCGTCCACCACACCGGCGACGGCGGCGGCCTCCTGCTGGGCGGCCCAGGTGGCCGGGAACAGGCGCTTGCGGCTGAGCACGCTGACCCACCACAGCGCGGGGGCCATCACCAGGGCGATCAGGGTCAGCGGCGCGGAGAGCCAGACCATCACGGCGACCGACATCACGAACATCAACAGGTAGCCGGTCATCATCGGCAGCATCGACAGCAGGCCGTTGATCAGCTGGAGGTCCGAGGTCGCGCGCCCCACCACCTGGCCGGTGTCCAGGCGGTCCTGGCGGTGACCGTCCAGCCGGCCGAGCGAGCGGAACAGGTCGCTGCGCATGTCGTGCTGGACGTCGAGGGCGAGCTGACCGCCGTAGTAGCGACGGATCTGGGTGCAGCCGAAGACCACGACGGCGGCGAGCAGCAGCACCACCGCCCAGGGGGTCAGCGAGCGGGTGTGGGCGACGATGACGTCGTCGATGATCAACTTGGTGACCAGCGGCACCAGCGCGGTGACGGCCATGCCGAGCAGCGAGGCGCCGAAGGCGAGCAGCAGGCTGCGGCGGGACCGCCAGCTGTAGCCGATCAGGCGGCGCAGCCAGCCGTCGGCCTCAGCGGGCGTGGCCAGGCTCGGGCCGGCGTCCGCGGTATTGCCGGTGCTGTCGCTCGGCTCCGGGTTCCCGTTCTGCTCCGGGTTCCCGTTCTGCTCCGCGTTCCCGTTCTGCTCGGGGCGCGCGTCGGCAGTCTGCGGGCTGTCGCCGGAGCCCTCCCGGTCGGGGCCGGGGGCCGGTGAGCCGCTCGGGGATTGCTCCACCATGGATCCGTGAGTCTCGGGCATATTTAGGGATGCTAACCATTTCGTCGGGTGACCGCCATGACTTTTCCGGCCGCACGAGGCGTTCCGGGCTGGTTCCGGGGCGGCCCGGATCGTCCGGTCCGGCGGACTGGGCAACAGTCCACCGCCTGCGGTGATTCCCAGTCGAACGCAGCTGCGACTCATCGGCCCGCCCTTGCTTCAAGGGTCGCCCGACGAACCGCCGCACGCCCAGTGGACCGGGGGCGGGCGGGCGCCGTCCTTTTGGCCTAGGGCCGGCGGAGGGCCAGCGGATGCGGCGGGGGGAGAGAGATCGGCCGGACGCTCGACCTCAGGCCGAGTCGGACACGGGACCGGCCGACCCGGAAGCGCCCCCAGCGGCCGAGCCGGTGGCCACGGGGCCGGCTTCAGGGGAGTCCGCGGCCGCGGAGTCCGCGGCGGCTGCGAAGGCGCCGTGGGCGAGGGTGTGCAGCAGCGCGGCCATGCCGTCGCGCTGCAGACCGGTGCGCTCGCCCTGGGCCGGGTGCGGGCCGAGGCTGTGCGGGGTCGAGTTGATCAGGCCGAACACCGCGTGCACGGCGGCCCGCGCCATCGGCTCGGCCGCGGGGGCGGCGAGCGACGGGTGGGCCTGCCGGACCACGTCCACCCACAGCTCGACGTAGCCGCGCTGGAGGCGCCGCACCGTGCGCCGGTCCTCCTCCTTGAGGTTCAGCAGCTCACGGTCGTGCAGCGTGATCAGGTCGCGGTCGTTCAGGGCGAAGTCGACGTGGCCGCTGATCAGCGCGTCCAGCGTGGCAGCCGGACCGTCGCCACCGCCCGCGCGGCGGCGCCCCTCCTCCAGCAGTCGCTCGCTGATGCCGATCAGCAGGTCGGCCAGCATCGCGTCCTTGCCGGCGAAGTGGCGGTAGAGGCCGGGGCCGCTGATACCGACGGCCTTGCCGATCTCGTCCACGCCCACACCGAGGAAGCCCCGGGCGGCGAACAGCCGCGCCGCCTCCCGGCGGATCTGGTCGCGGCGTGGGAGCGCGGAGGCTGCGGGGACGTTCGGCATGCTGCCCATCGTAGACAGTCGGGTTATCGGCCGTTAACCTGGCGGCGTAAGTTAACGTTAATTAACGTGGGGATCACGGGCGAACCGCACTCGGCCCGCCCACCTGCTGCCGAGGGCAAGGGAGCTCTTGGGAATGGTCATCTCAACCACCGGCGCACCCTCCGGCGTCCGGCTCAGCGCAGCGACTGGCACGGCGACGGCACCGGGTGCCGTACCGCCGGGAGCCGCCGCTCCGGCGCCCCGGCTCGGCACCTCCGCCGACCCGGGTTCCGCGGCCTACCGGGCCAACACCGAGGCGCACCAGGCGCTCGTCGCCGAACTGCGCGCCAAGCTCGACGCCGCCGCCCTCGGCGGAGGCGCCAAGGCCCGCGCCCGACACACGTCGCGCGGCAAGCTCCTCCCCCGTGACCGGGTGGACACCCTGCTCGACCCGGCCTCGCCGTTCCTGGAGCTGGCCCCGCTGGCCGCCGACGGGATGTACGACGGCGCGGCGCCCGCGGCCGGGGTGATCGCCGGCATCGGTCGGGTCGCCGGACGCGAGGTGGTGGTGGTCGCCAACGACGCCACCGTCAAGGGCGGCACCTACTACCCGATGACGGTGAAGAAGCACCTGCGCGCCCAGGAGGTCGCGCTGGAGAACCGCCTCCCCTGCATCTACCTGGTGGACTCCGGCGGCGCCTTCCTCCCGATGCAGGACGAGGTCTTCCCCGACCGGGACCACTTCGGCCGGATCTTCTACAACCAGGCCCGGCTCTCGGCCGCGGGCATCCCGCAGATCGCCGCCGTGCTGGGCTCCTGCACGGCCGGCGGCGCGTACGTCCCGGCGATGAGCGACCAGGCGGTGATCGTCCGCAACCAGGGCACGATCTTCCTGGGCGGACCACCGCTGGTGAAGGCCGCCACCGGCGAGGTGGTCACCGCCGAGGAGCTGGGCGGCGGCGAGCTGCACTCCCGTACCTCGGGCGTGACGGACCATCTGGCCGAGGACGACGCCCACGCCCTGTCCATCGTCCGCACCATCGTGTCCGGGCTCGGCCCGCGCGCGGCCAGGCCGTGGCCGCTCGTCCCGGTCGAGCCGCCGACCGTCGACCCGGCCGGCCTGTACGGCGCCGTGCCGGTCGACCCGCGCACGCCCTACGACGTGCGCGAGGTGATCGCCCGGCTGGTCGACGGCAGCCGCTTCGCCGAGTTCAAGGCCGAGTACGGCGCGACCCTGGTCACCGGCTTCGCGCGGATCCACGGCCACCCCGTCGGCATCGTCGCCAACAACGGCGTGCTGTTCTCCGAGTCGGCCGTCAAGGGCGCCCACTTCATCGAGTTGTGCGACCAGCGCGGCATCCCCCTCCTCTTCCTGCAGAACATCACCGGTTTCATGGTCGGTCGGCAGTACGAGGCGGGCGGCATCGCCAAGCACGGCGCCAAGATGGTCAACGCCGTCGCCTGCACCCGGGTCCCGAAGCTGACCGTGGTGATCGGCGGCTCGTACGGAGCCGGCAACTACTCGATGTGCGGCCGGGCGTACTCGCCCCGCTTCCTGTGGATGTGGCCGGGCGCCAAGATCTCCGTGATGGGCGGCGAGCAGGCGGCCTCCGTGCTGGCCACCGTCCGCCGTGACCAGTTGGAGGCGCACGGCGAGGAGTGGCCGACCGAGGCGGAGGAGGAGTTCAAGCGCCCCGTCCGCGAGCAGTACGAGCGCCAGGGCAACGCCTACTACGCCACCGCCCGGCTCTGGGACGACGGCGTGATCGACCCGATGGACACCCGCACCGTCGTCGGCCTCGCCCTCACCGCCTGCGCCAACGCCCCGCTGGCACCGCCCGCGCCGTACGGCGTCTTCCGCATGTGACGCCGCACGCCGGTCGCGCCGCCTCCGCCGGCCGCCCCATGACCGCTTCGATGTGATCCCTCTCTTCCGGGTGTGACTTCCGGGGCGCCGGTCCGACGACCGGGCCTGCGCCCCGACCGCCCACCGCCACCTCCTTCTTACGGCTCCCCTCGACCCGGAGGAACGCCTCCCATGTTCGACACAGTTCTGGTCGCCAACCGCGGCGAGATCGCGCTGCGGGTGATCCGCACCCTGCGGCGGCTCGGTGTCCGCTCGGTCGCCGTGTTCAGCGACGCGGACGCCGACGCCCCGCACGTCCGCGAGGCCGACGTCGCGGTCCGCCTCGGCCCGGCCGACCGCAGCGACAGCTCGGCGGCCGAGACCTACCTGCGCACCGACCAGATCCTCGCCGCCGCCCGCCGCACCGGCGCCCAGGCCGTCCACCCCGGTTACGGCTTCCTCGCCGAGAACCCCGGCTTCGCCCGCGCCTGCGCCGACGCGGGCCTCGTCTTCATCGGACCACCTCCCGGTGCCGTCGAGCTGATGGGTGACAAGATCAACGCCAAGGAGGCCGTACGGGCCGCCGGCGTCCCGGTGGTCCCCGGCAGCCAGGCCACCGCGCCCACCGACGAGGAACTCGTCGCCGCCGCCGACGAGATCGGCTACCCCGTCCTGCTCAAGCCCTCCGCGGGTGGTGGCGGCAAGGGCATGCGCCTGGTGCGGGACCCCGCCGACCTGCCCACCGAGATCAGCGCCGCCCGCCGCGTCGCCCGGACCGCCTTCGGTGACGACACCCTGCTGCTGGAGCGCTGGGTGGACCGGCCGCGCCACATCGAGGTGCAGGTGCTCGCCGACGCCCACGGCACCACCGTCCACCTCGGCGAGCGCGAGTGCAGCCTCCAGCGCCGCCACCAGAAACTGATCGAAGAGGCTCCCTCCGTTCTCCTCAATGCCGAGACCCGCGCCGCGATGGGTGCCGCGGCCGTCCGCGCCGCGGAATCCTGCGGCTACACCGGGGCCGGCACCGTGGAGTTCATCGTCCCCGGCATCGACCCGGACGCCCTCGCCTCCGCCGCCGAGGGGGTGCGGGACTTCTTCTTCATGGAGATGAACACCCGCCTCCAGGTCGAACACCCCGTCACCGAACTCGCCGTCGCCGTCGGTCCGGACTCGGCCCGACTGGACCTGGTCGAGTGGCAGCTGCGCGTCGCCGCGGGCGAGCCGCTCTCCTTCACCCAGTCCGACATCTCCTTCCTGGGCCACGCCATCGAGGCCCGCATCTGCGCCGAGGACCCGGAACGGGACTTCCTGCCCACCGGCGGTCGCATCCTCGCCCTGGACGAGCCCCTGGGCGAGGGCATCCGCGTCGACTCCGGGGTCGCCCCCGGGACCGTCGTCACCAGCGCCTACGACCCCATGCTCGCCAAGGTCATCGCGTATGGGCCCGACCGCCCGACCGCGCTGCGCCGGCTCCGCGCCGCGCTGGCCGACACCCGCATCCTGGGCGTCACCACCAACACCGGCTTCCTGCGCCGACTGCTCGCCCACCCCGACGTCGTCGCCGGCCGACTGGACACCGGCCTGGTGGAACAGACGGCCCAGCAGCAGCCCGCCCTGCTCGTCGCGCCTCATTCCCCGTCGAACGCGGCGCCGCCCACCGAGCCCGCCACCGCCGGGGCCGCGGACTCCGCCGCACCCGCGGACCGGCCTGCGGACGGCAGCGACACCCCGGCGACCGGATCCCCGTCACCTGCCCACCTCCTCTACTACGCGGCCGCGCTGGCACGGCACCTGGACCTCACCCCGGCCGCCGACCCCGGCGGCTGGACCGACCCGTTCTCCTTCCCCTCCGGCTGGCGCCTGGGCGGCACCCCCGCCTGGACCACCCACCGACTCCGTACCCCCGGCCAGGACCCGGTTTCGGTGTGCATCCGTTCGATCACTGCGGGCAACGTAACCGAGGCCACTGACAATTCCCCCGGGCCCACCCGCGAGGTGGAGCTCCGGCTCGACGCCGGCCCCGTGCACCGGGCCCGGGCGACCCTGGCCGCGGACCGGCTGCACCTGACCGTCGACGGCCTGCAGACCGCCTTCGCACTGGCCACCGACGCCACCCCCGGCCTCCCGGCCGGTCCGGTGACCTGGCTCGGCATCGAGGGCGACGCCTGGCCGATGCACGCCTACGACCCGGTGGTCGAGAGCGCCGCCGGTGCCGCGGCCCACCACGGCGCCCTGACCGCCCCGATGCCCGGCACCGTCACGGTCGTCAAGACCACGGCGGGCGAGGCGGTCCGCAAGGGCCAGCCCCTGCTCGTGCTGGAGGCCATGAAGATGGAACACGTGATCGCCGCGCCGCACGACGGCGTGGTGGCCGAGCTGCGGGCCACCGCCGGCGCCACCGTCGCGATGGAGGACCTGCTGGTCGTGGTCGCGCCGGCCGAGGAGGCCGCCGAGCTCGCGGAGGTGCGGTCGTGACGTCCCAGGAGAGCACCGCCCGGGCGACCGCCGCCCAGGACGGTGCCACGCACGAGCCCGACGCCCTCGACCTCGGGCTGCCCGACCCGGTCCGCGCTCCCGGCCTGCCCGAGGAGGTCCGGATCCACGAGGTCGGGCCGCGCGACGGACTGCAGAACGAGGGCTCCCTGGTGCCCGTCGAGGCCAAGGCCGAGTTCATCGGCCGACTCGCCGCCGTCGGACTGCGGACCGTCGAGGCGACCAGCTTCGTTCACCCGAAATGGGTACCCCAGCTGGCCGACGCCGAGGAGCTGATGCCCCGGCTCGCCGACCTGCCGGGGCGCCACCCCGGGCTGCGGCTGCCGGTGCTGGTGCCCAACAAGCGCGGCCTCGACCGAGCGCTCGCCCACCACGCCACCGACATCGCGGTGTTCGCCAGCGCGACCGAGACCTTCGCCCGGCGCAACCTGAACCGCTCGGCGGACGAGGCCATGGAGATGTTCCGCCCGGTCGTGACCCGGGCCACCGAGGCCGGGGTCACGGTCCGCGGCTACCTCTCGATGTGCTTCGGCGACCCCTGGGAGGGTCCCGTCCCGGTCGACCAGGTGGTCCGCTACGGCGTCCAGCTGCTGGAGATGGGCTGCGCCGAGCTGAGCCTCGGCGACACCATCGGCGTGGCCACCCCGGGCCAGGTCAGCGCCCTGCTGGCCGGCTTCGCCCGGGCCGGCGTGCCGGTCGGCAGTCTCGCCGTGCACTTCCACGACACCTACGGCCAGGCGCTCAGCAACACCCTGGCGGCGCTGCGCGAGGGCGTCACCACGGTGGACGCCTCGGCGGGCGGCCTGGGCGGCTGCCCGTACGCGAAGAGCGCCACCGGCAACCTGGCCACCGAGGACCTGGTGTGGATGCTGCACGGGCTCGGCATCCGGACCGGTGTCGACCTGCGCGCGCTGGTCGCGACCAGCGGCTGGATGGCCGGACGCCTCGGCCGCCCGAGCCCCTCCCGCACCGTCCGGGCGCTGCTCGGCGCCACCCGGGGCTGACCCCGCTCCGCCCCCACCAACCGGCGCCGGCCGCCCCGTTCGCTCCGGCCGGCGCCGCCACCGCGTTCATCCCTCAACCACACCGTGCGACCGTCACACCGTCAGACGGACGCCGGTCATTCCGCTCATGCCCGCGGCCACCCCGGCCGGGCACCAGGAGGATCAGATGCTCGACCACCGACTCAGCAGCGAGTACGAGGAACTGCGGCGCACCGTCGCCGAGTTCGCCCAGGACGTGGTGGCGCCGAAGATCGGCGAGTTCTACGAGCGGGAGGAGTTCCCGTACGAGATCGTCCGCGAGATGGGACGGATGGGCCTGTTCGGCCTGCCCTTCCCGGAGGAGTACGGCGGCATGGGCGGCGACTACTTCGCCCTCGGCCTCGCCCTGGAGGAACTCGCCCGCGTGGACTCCTCGGTGGCGATCACCCTGGAGGCCGCCGTCTCGCTCGGCGCGATGCCGATCTACCGGTTCGGCACGGAGGAGCAGAAGCGCGAGTGGCTGCCCCGGCTGACCTCGGGCGAACTCCTCGGCGCCTTCGGCCTCACCGAGCCGGAGGGCGGCTCGGACGCCGGTGCCACCCGCACCACCGCGCGCTACGACGAGACCACCGACGAGTGGGTCATCAACGGCACCAAGTGCTTCATCACCAACTCCGGCACCGACATCACCGGACTGGTCACCGTCACCGCGCTCACCGAACCGATCGCTCGTTCGAGTGAAGAGGGCGAATTCCGCTCGCCCGTGCGGGAGATCTCCTCCATCATCGTGCCCACCGGGACCCCGGGGTTCCAGGTCTCGAAGAAGTACTCGAAGGTCGGGTGGAACGCATCCGACACCCGCGAACTGTCCTTCACCGACTGCCGCGTTCCCGCGGCCAACCTGCTGGGCGAGCGTGGCCGAGGCTACGCCCAGTTCCTGCGGATCCTCGACGAGGGCCGCATCGCGATCGCGGCCCTGGCCACCGGCCTGGCCCAGGGCTGCGTCGACGAGTCCGTCAAGTACGCCGGCACCCGACGGGCCTTCGGCCGCCCGATCGGTGCCAACCAGGCCATCCAGTTCAAGCTCGCCGACATGGAGCTGCGCGCCCACACCTCCCGCCTGGCCTGGCGGGACGCCGCTTCCCGGCTGCTGCACGGCGAACCGTTCAAGAAGGAGGCCGCGATCGCGAAGCTGTACTCGTCCGAGGCCGCCGTCGACAACGCCCGCGAGGCGACCCAGATCCACGGCGGGTACGGCTTCATGAACGAATTCCCGGTCGCCCGCTTCTGGCGCGACTGCAAGATCCTCGAGATCGGGGAGGGCACGTCTGAGGTCCAGCGCATGCTCATCGCCCGGCAGCTCGGCGTCACGTCGTGACGGCCACGTCGTGACGATCACGTCGTGACGGCCACTTCCTGAACCGAGCCCGCCGGGTCAACTCACCTGCCCACAGCCGGTGTTGTGGAGCGGCAACCCTCAGGGGATCACGATCACCGGGCGGTTGGCCCGCCGCGCCAGCCGCCCGGAGACCGAGCCGAAGATCTTGCCGAGCAGGCCGTGCGTCGTGCCGACGACGATCGCGTCGGCGGCGTACTCGCGGCCGACCTCCTCGATCTCGTGGCAGATGTCGCCGCCCCGCTCGATCAGGATCCACGGCACCCCCGCGAGGAAGTCCGCGCACGCGAGTTCAAGCCCGAGGACCTCCGTGCGGTGGTCCGGGAGGTCGACGAAGACAGGAGGTTCACAGCCCGCCCAGACCGTGGCGGGCAGGCGGTTGGCGACGTGCACGATCACCAGGCCGCACTGCGACCGGCGGGCCATGCCGACCGCGTAGGCGAGGGCTCGCTCGCTCGACAGCGAGCCGTCGAAGCCGACCACGACGCCGTGCTGGAACACCGGATCGAGGGAGTGCCCGGGCGCCTCCTCCGCCGACGACCCGGTGTGCCCGCCGACGGCGCCGGACGTCGTGTCCGGACGCTCGGCACCGGGGCCGGGGCGGCCCGCCGTCACCGGAGGCTCCACGGGGCCCGCCTGGTGCCCGTCACGCCGCTGGCGGGGCCCTGGGCGGTCACGCCGGGAGAGGCTGCCGCGACGGAGGCCGCGCAGAGCGCGCGCGAGGTCACCGGCTCTGGGGTTCGCGCGCGCGCCATCTCCCTCGGGCCCTGGGCCCGCACTGCCGGACGCATCCGGTTCGACCGGTCGGGAGGACTCAAAACCAGCCATGGCTCACGGCTCTTCGAGGGAGAGGGGCCGACAGGAGAGGACAACGCTGCCCGGGCAGCAGGCCCGCCCACGGGATGACGTCGGTCTGCGCCGCGCAGCACCGTATGTGACCTGTTCCTTTCAGAGTACGACGGGCATGGGGCCGAGCCCAGCGGCGAAGCCCCGGAGCGACTTTGTTCCCGCGAACGAGGGATGCGCCCGCCGTGGCAGTGCGCCCCGTCCGCGGGCGGTCGCGCCCCCCTCCAGAACGGAGGTTCTAAGGAGCTTGACTGAGCGGGCCGGGCGGCGCAACAGGCCCACCGGACACCGTGACCGGACTGTCATGGATCGGCGACGATCCGTTGCGGGACGTCGCGAACCGTCACGCCCCACGAGCCCCGACCTGCCCTTCCGTCCCTCGGGCCCCGCACCGCCCACCGAGCGTCCGGGCCCTTTCAGCCACTTCGTACGGCTTCCCGACGCGCTCTGGCATTTGCCAGGTGCATGGGCGCGGCCGCTGGCACCATGCTCGGCATGCCCCTGCTCCTGTTCGACCTCGACAACACGCTGCTCCCCCGGGACGCCGCCTTCCGGGCCTGGGCGCAGGACTTCCTGTCCGAACACCATCTGCCGCCCGGCGACCTGGACTGGTTCGTCACCCTCGACGGCGGCGGTTACGTGCCGCGCAGCACCGTACTGTCGGCCGTCCGGCGCCGCTACGGCCTGGACGCCTCCGTGGACTTCCTGCTGGCACACTTCCGACGCGGCATCAACTCGCACATCCACTGTCCGCCCCGCCACATCGAGGCGCTGCGGACGGCGCGGGCGGCCGGGTGGACCCTCGGGATCGTCTCCAACGGCGGCACCCGGCCCCAGTTGGAGAAGATCCGGCGGACCGGACTGGGGCCCCTGGTCGACGGCTGGGTGATCTCGGAGGAGGCCGACTGCGTCAAGCCGGATCCGCTGATCTTCGAGCTAGCCGCCCGGCGGTGCGGCATCCGACCGATCGGGGACTGGGCCGCCCACACCTGGATGGTCGGGGACCACGCGCCCGCCGACATCGCCGGTGCCGAACTGGCCGGGCTGCGCAGCGTCTGGCTGCACCACGGCCGGCCGTGGGCGGAGAACGGCTACCGGCCGACACTGAAGGCTGCCGGTCTGCCGGAGGCCGTCGGGCTGGTGCTGGCCGCGCGCAACGTGCCCTCGACCCGCCCCGGCACCCGCTCGGGAGTCCGGCCGGGAGGCCCCCGGCCGGACGGGGCGGGACGGCGGGAGGCGGACGGAGTGCCGGTGCGCGCGACGGCGCTGCTCGGCGTGCGGTCCGGCGTACGTCCGACGGTGGCCGCCCCGGAAGGCCCGAATGCACCCGTTGCCGGGACAGCCGGGGCGGCGGCTTCCCCGGCGTCCGGAGCGGGGTTCGGTGTCCGAAACCGATCAGGCGAGTTTGCCGCGATCGCCGACGGCCTCCCGGACGCGGGGGCACGGAAGGGGCCGGGGGCCGGGGCGGTCGCCGACCTGTGGACGGGCGGCGCGGCGGGTCCTGGGGTGGACGGCGGCCGGGCGGTCGCGCTGGTGCGGCCGACACCCCTCCGCACGGCGGCCGGTGGGGCCGGTGGTGCTGGTGGGCCTGACGGGGCCGGGCCTGCCAGGACCGTCTTCGCCGCGGCGCCGAGTGCCGCGGCGCCGCTCACCGCGGTGCCCGTCGTCGCAGCGGTCGCCCAGTAGCGCCCGGCCCCGGGCCCGGTCGCGGCCCCGGGAGAACACCGCTGGTCAGCCGCCCGGTGAGGTGCGGCTCCACCAGCACGTGGGGGCCTGCCTGGTGAACCCGAGCTTGCGGTAGACCGGTTCGCCGGCGGAGGTGGCGACCAGGGTGGCCGGGCGGTCCGGGTGGGCGCGGGCGAGGGCGGTCCCCAGCACGGAGCGGGCCACTCCCCGGCCGCGCTGGTCGGGCAGGGTGGTGACCCAGTACACCCCGGTGGCGGCCCCGTCGTCATGGGTGAGGCAGGCACCGGCCGGTGCGCCGTCGACCCGGGCGATCCAGGCCCGGCAGCCGGGCTGGCGTAGCAGCCGTTCGGGGAGCGCGTCGCCGCGGGTCCAGGGCTGCCGGGCGGGCAGCGGGAAGCCGTCCACGATGGTCCGCTCGACCAGCGCGAAGGTGTCGCCGTCCAGCGCCTCATCGACCGTCAGGGTGCCGTCGCCGTGCGCCGGTGTGACGGCGGGCAGCGCGGCGGCCGGCCCGGCGGGCACGCCCTCGACCGGCCCGGGCTCCCGGGCCATCACCGGCATGATCGGCATCCGGATCGCGCCGAAGCGCGTCAGGTCGAGTCCGTCGTACGGGTCCTCCAGGGTGAAGCGGATGGTCTCCCACCGGCCCAGCAGGTCGGCCAACTGCTCCTCCACGTCGACAGGTTCGACATAGGGACGGGTGACCAGGAAGCGCTGTGAGTCGTCAGCGGTGCGGGCGCAGCGGACTGCGGTGAAACCCGGTCGGACGTGGCTCTGCCAGCCGTGCGCGCGGGCTTGGGCGAGCCAGAATGCGGCGGCGTTGTCGTTGGCCTGTTCGAGCCGGCTGCTGGTGTCCACGACAGGACCGTAGCCCGGCCGCGGGGATGCCGGTCCGGCCGTCCCGACACTGGCCGGATGAAGCCTGGGAGGCGCACGGCCGGCACTCGTGCGCCCTCTCGCGCACCGCCGATTTTCGGTCAATTTCGCCTCGCTCCCTCTCGCTTGGGCAAATGCGCAGCCCAGACCGGCCGGCCGGGCGCCCGGAAGCCGGACGCTCCAGGAGTCGTCCCGCGACAACCAGCCACCGTTTCACCGGCCCTCTTCCCAGAAGGGTCGACGGGTGCCACGCTTCGTGATCGAATGCATCACGCCAAATTGCCATGTCGACATAGCGTCGGATGGTGAACTTGTCACAACGGCAACGGTCCACCCGATAGATTTCGATCTTGGCCAGCAGTGCCGCACCACCCACACCACACCACCGAGGGGGCTTGAGCGCCTTGAGCAGGGTGAGCAGGAGCGACGCGGGTCCTGACAGCGGCCAGGCGCCGACCGGCACCGTGAGCCGGTCCGCGAGAAGCACCGGCACCTCCGCGATCGCCGCCACCACCCGCACCTCCGGCACCCCGAGCACCTCGGGCCCCGCCTCGCACACCCCCTATCCGGCCGTGTCGTCCGCCGCCACCGCCGGCCACGCTCCGGGCGACCACGGCGGCTCCGCGCAGGGCGGTCCGGTCCACAGCGGTACGACCCACGGTGGCCCCACACCGTACGGTGCGGTGCAGTCGGCCCAGGGCGGGAACCCGAACCACCCCGGACAGCCCGTCAGCCGAGGCTCCGTCAGCCTCGCCCAGGCCCATGGCGGACCGGCCCAGATCTACGGCGGTCCGGCCCAGCCCTACGGCGGCGAGCACCCGGGGCACGCGGGACCGGCAGGCCACCCCGGCCACCCGGGCCACCCCGCCGCCGGCGCGGCCCCCGGACTGAGCGGCACCGGCACCGGCCCGCTCGGCGGCCTCGCCCTGGGCACCGCCTCCGGCCACGGCCCACTGGGACACGGCGGCCCGGGCGGCACCGGCTCCCCGTCCGCCCTGGCGGCGGTCGGCGCCCCGCGCAAGCTGTCCGGCCGGCGCCGCCGGGAGACGGTCGCGGTGCTGATCTTCGGCGGCGCACCGATCTTCGAGAGCTCCATCCCGCTCTCCGTCTTCGGCGTGGACCGCCAGGACGCCGGGGTCCCCCGGTACCGGCTGCTGGTCTGTGCGGGAGAGGAGGGCCCGCTGGCCACCACCGGCGGCCTGACCCTCTCCGCGCCGTACGGCTTGGAGGCCCTCGCCCGGGCCGGCACGATCGTCGTACCGGCCTGGCGCTCGATCTCCCAGCCGCCGCCGGTCGAGGCGATCACCGCGCTGCGCAAGGCCCACCACGAGGGCGCGCGGATCATCGGACTGTGCACCGGCGCCTTCGTGCTCGCCGCGGCCGGTCTGCTGGACGGCCGTCCGGCGACCACCCACTGGATGTACGCGCCCACCCTGGCCAAGCGCTACCCGCGGGTGCACGTGGACCCGCGCGAGCTCTTCGTGGACGACGGCGACGTGCTGACCTCGGCCGGTACGGCCGCCGGGATCGACCTGTGCCTGCACGTGGTGCGCAGCGACCACGGCGCCGAGGCCGCCAACGCGCTGGCCCGCCGCCTGGTGGTGCCCAGCCGCCGCAGCGGCGGCGGACAGGCCCAGTACATCGATCAGTCTTTACCGGAGGAGATCGGCAACGACCCGCTGGCCGAGGTGGTCACCTGGGCGCTGGAGAACCTCAACCAGCAGTTCGACGTCGAGGTGCTGGCGGCCCGTGCCTACATGAGCCGGCGCACCTTCGACCGCCGCTTCCGCACGCTCACCGGCAGCGCCCCGTTGCAGTGGCTGATCACCCAGCGGGTGCTCCAGGCGCAGCGGCTGCTGGAGACCTCGGAGCTGTCGGTGGACGACGTGGCGCGTCGGTGCGGGTTCCGTTCGCCGGTCGCGCTGCGCGGGCACTTCCGCCGCCAGCTCGGGGTCTCCCCGGCCGCGTACCGGACCAGCTACCGTGCGCGCCGGCCCGGGCAGCAGTCGCCGACCCCGGCCGGCGTGCACGGCGACCTCCGGCTACCCGGCGCCCTGCCGCACCCGGCGGCCACCGCGGCCGCCTCGGCGGCGGGCGGCGGGCCGTACGGCGGTGCGGGTCACGGCGGTGCGGGTCACGGCGGGCAGCAGGCGCACCCGTTCCCGGCCGGTCCGGGAGCGCAGGCGCCGATCGGCCAGCCGGGCCACGGGCAGCCGGTGCCGCACGGACAGTCCGGTCCGTACGGTCCGGGGCAGGCCGGGACGCCGGCCGCCCAGGGCTTCCACGCCCGCGCGGGCCAGCCGTACCCGCACCAGCAGGCCGCCCAGCAGTCGCACCCCGGGCAGCAGGGTGCGGCGCGCGGTCCGGTGCGGTCGCCGCTGGTTCCGCCGCAGGCCGGTCCGGGTGCGGGGCGTCCGCCGCGCACCGCCGAGCACGCGGCGGCCGAGGACGGCCACCCCCAGCCGGGGGCGCGCGGTCAGGGCCAGGGGCACCGCAGCGCGGTCGAGCGCCCCGGTGACGAGCCGGGTGCGGCCGGGCGGGCGCACGGTTCGCCGACCGGCCGGGTGCCGGCCGGCGCCCCCGGGCAGCCGGCGGCCGGGGCGGGACAGCTCCGGGACCGGCAGGCGCGGGTGCCGCAGGTCCGCACCCCTGGCGCCCGGGCCACTGCGGCGGACGGCGGCGGACGGGCGGCGCGCGAGACCCGTCCCGGGCGGGACGGTCACGCCGTCCGGACCGGCCGGGAGGGCGAGCATCCGGACGGCCACGGCACGCACGAAGGGGCGGAGGAGCACCAGGCCGAGGCCTGCGCTCCGGCACCCCGCTCGGCTCCACCGGTCCCCGCGGCGCGTGATCGCGCCGTAGGGTGAGTTGCGTGAATGACCGTTTGGTATGGATCGACTGTGAAATGACCGGCCTCGACCTCGACCGGGACGCCCTGGTCGAGGTCGCGGTGCTGGTGACGGACTCCGAGCTGAACATCCTCGGCGAGGGCGTGGACGTCATCATCCGCCCGCCCGCCGAGGCTCTGGCGAACATGCCGGATGTGGTGCTCGCCATGCACACCGCCTCCGGCCTGCTGGAGGAGCTGGAGCAGGGCGTGACCCTGGCCGAGGCCGAGGAGCGGGTCCTCGCGTACGTGCGCGAGCACGTGCCGGAGGCCGGGAAGACGCCGCTGTGCGGCAACTCGGTGGCCACCGACCGCGGCTTCCTGACCCGGGACATGCCGACGCTGGAGAAGCACCTGCACTACCGGATCGTGGACGTCTCCTCGATCAAGGAGCTGGCCCGCCGCTGGTACCCGAAGGCGTACTACAACAGCCCGCCGAAGGGCGGGAACCACCGGGCGCTCGCGGACATCCGCGAGAGCATCGACGAACTGCGGTACTACCGCGAGGCGGTGTTCGTCCCGCAGCCCGGGCCGGACGCCGACACCGCGCGTGCCATCGCCGAGAAGTACCGGGCCGCGACCGACTGAGCCGGGCGGTCACGGCCCGCCGCGGGGTCGGAGGGGGTGCTTCCGTTCGCCGGAACGGAACCCTGGCGCGAGCACCCTCTCGGATCCTGTAGAGTTCTTCCTGTCGGAACGGGAACGCGAGAGCGGGAACCGACCGGACAGATGGTGGGTGTAGCTCAGTTGGTAGAGCACCTGGTTGTGGTCCAGGTGGCCGCGGGTTCGAGTCCCGTCACTCACCCCAGAGCCTGAGGGGCCGATCTCTTCAAGAGATCGGCCCCTCAGGCGTTTTCGCGTTGCCTCAGTTGTCCGCGGCGGCCCGGGTTTTCCGGTCGGCCCCTGCCGCGACAAGCTACCGGCTAGTAACATATCCGCCATGACCACTCCTTCGATCGGCCAGATGCTCGACGCCACCGTGCCGATGGCGCACACCCTCAAGCTCGAGTACCTGGAGACCACCCCGGAACGCGCCGTGCTCCGGCTGCCCGACCAGCCCGCGTACCACAACCACGTCGGGGGCCCGCACGCCGGCGCGATGTTCACCCTCGCCGAGTCCGCCAGCGGCTGCATCGTGCTCGCCGCCTTCGGGGACCAGCTGTCCCGGGCCGTGCCGCTCGCCGTGAACGCCGAGATCGCCTACAAGAAGCTGGCCATGGGCGAGGTCACCGCCACCGCCGTGCTCGGCCGCCCGGCCGCCGAGGTCGTCGCCGAGCTGGACGCCGGCGGCCGCCCCGAGTTCCCGGTCACCGTCGAGATCACCCGCGCCGACGGCGCCGTCACCGGTGTGATGACGGTCACCTGGACCCTCCGTCCCAACTCCTGACCGACGCGCGGTCGGTGGCTCCGGGAGCACCACCCCGGGGCCACCCGTGCGATGACTGTCCGTGACGACGGCCGTGACCTCGGCGCCCGCCCGCTCGTTCTCAACTCACGTGCGAGCCAATCACGCGACCGAGCCCCAGGAACCCGCCCCCCGCGGCGTCGCCGAAGTGCGACGGGCGGTCGCCCGGTGGCTGCTCCGCCCCCGGATACTCGCCGTCGGCGGGGCCCTGCTCGCACAGCTCTGGGGCGTCGGCGCCCCCGGTGCGTACGCGGCCGCCGCCGGACCGCCGTCCGGACAGCCCGGGCCCGCCGTCCGCCGGGCCCTGCACGACGCGCCCGCACTCGACGGCCCGTCAGCCGTCCGGCCCGTCGGACCGGGACACCCGGGTACCGCGGACCCCGTCGGCCGCTCCCCCGGACTCCTCGGCGAGCTGACCGACGGCGGACCGACCGACGGGAGCACCGTCGCGGTCGGCGACGTCCTCCATGAACACATCCGGGCCGGCGGACTCCCCCTGCCCGGCCAGCGGGCAGCCGTCCCCGACGCCTTCGCGCTCGCCTCCGGCCTGCTCGGCGCCGTCCCCGCCCAGTGCGGCCCCACCGGGACCCGCGCCCCCCGCGAAGGCGGACCCGCCACGCTGCCCGCCACCGTCCGGCCGCGCTCCGGGTCGGCCGACCAGGCCAGACCGGCCCCGCCCGAGGCGGCCGGGACTTCCCCGGTCCGGGAGGCCGCGGCTCACGAGGGGCCCGGTCCCGCGGTGTCGGCGGCCCCCTCCGCGGTGCCCGCCGACACCGCGGGAGCGGGGGGCGAGCGGACGCGCGAGGCGCTCGCCCTCGCCGACACGGTGGCGGTGACCGCCCGGGAGGACGGCGCCGCCACCGCCACCGCGGTGCTCGCTCCCATCGCCGCCGGGCTGGTGCTCACCGGCGCGGCGATGTACAAGCACCGGGGGCTGCCGCGCGGGCACTGAGCAGCCCGGATACGAGGTGAGGGGATCGATGCCCCACCGATCCCCCCCCACCGATGCCCCTTCAGTGCCCCACGGTGCTCCACCGGTTCCCGCGGACGGGAGTTCACGGACCGTCCTCAGACGCCGGGGGACAGCTCCAGCTCCAGCAGCGGGAGTTCGCGCCCCGGTACGGAGCCGGACGGGGTGCTGCCGATGCGGGTGGCACCCATGGCCAGGTAGAAGGGCTCGGCGTTCGGATCGGAGTCGATGGTGAGGCGGCGCAGGCCGGCGGCCCGGGCCCGCTCCCGGACGTGTTCGAACAGCGCCCGGCCGATGCCGCGGCCGATCCGGTCGGGCTCGACGAAGAGCATGGCCAGTTCGCCGGACGGCGGGGCGCCGGTGAGCGCGGCGAAGCCCAGCACCCGGCCGCCGTCCTCGGCCACCACCGTCAACGCCCGTTCGACGGCGGTGGGCTCCAGGGTCAGCTCCTCGCGGCAGGCGGCCATGAAGACCTCGTCGTAGCCCCAGTACGCCTTGGCCCGCAGGGCGATGCCGGTGAGCAGTCCGGCCTCGTCCGGGCGGGCGGGTCGGATGTGCATGTCGTCCCCTCACGTCGCCAGCCGGACGCCCGCGGCCATTGTGCGCCGCAACTCGGTCGTCCACCAATGGTTTTACGGCGGGCCGGGCACGGGCGCCCCGCCGTCAGCGGAAGACGCCCGGCGGCGGCACCGGGGAGGGGGCCGCCGTGGCGTCGGTGGCCGGGGTGGCGCCGGCGGTGAAGTCGCCGAGGGCGCGGCCGTGTTCGACGCGGCCGTGGGAGGAGTCGGAGGCGACCCGGCGGGCGAGGTCGGCGATCGGGAGCGGGGTGTGGGCGGCGGCCAGGACGAGGTTGCCGAAGCGCTTGCCGCGCAGCACGGCGGGGTCGGCGGTCAGGCACAGTTCGGGGAAGACCGCGCCGAGGGTGGCGACCTGGGAGCGGGCAAAGGGCAGGGCGCCGCCGTCGGCGATGTTGGCCGTGTACCAGCCGCCGGGGGCGAGGGCACGGGCCGCGAGGGTGGTGAACTCGACGGTGGTGCAGTGGGCCGGGGTGCGGGCGCCGGAGAAGACGTCGGTGACGACCAGGTCGACGCTGCCCTCGGGGGTGCGTTCCAGCACGCTGCGGGCGTCCGCGCCGCGCACCTTGATCTGCCAGCCGCGCTCCAGGGGGAGTTCGGCGCGGACGAGTTCGGTGAGCGCGGTGTCGATCTCGGCGACCTGCTGACGGGAGCGCGGCCGGGTGGCGGCCACGTACCGGGCCAGGGTGAGGGCACCGCCGCCCAGGTGCAGGACGGACAACGGGCGGCCGGGAGCGGCGACCAGGTCGATCAGGTGGCCGAGCCGGCGCTGGTACTCGAAGCCCAGGTGGGTGGGGTCGGCGAGGTCGACCAGGGACTGCGGGGCGCCGTCGATCAGCAGCGACCAGGCGTGCGGGCGGTCACGGTCGGGGCGCAGTTCGGCCAGCCCGGAGCCGACCGGGCGGGTGAGCGCGCCCTGGGCGTGGGTGCGGCCGTCCGGTCCGGTGGTGAGCGCCGGTTCGACGCCGCGTGCGGCCCTGTTGCTTCGTCCCATGCCGGCCATTATCGCCGCCCCGGGGGAGCGCCCCCAGGTCACGGGCGTGCTGCGGGGGTCCGGCCGGAGGCGGGGCGGCCCGGCCGGATCCGCGCGGCACGCCCCGCTAGAACGGGCCGAGGCCGCCCGCGGTGAGCGTGCAGGCGGCCTCGCAGAGGGCGGATCGGAGCACCCAGGCGTCGGTGGGGCGGGCGGCGCGGCCGGCGCCGGACGGCGGGATCACCCAGCGCGGGTCGGTGGCGGCGGGCACCAGGGCGCCGGCCGTACAGGAACTGCCGGGCAGGTGCCAGGTCTCCCAGGTGCCGGCCGGGACGAGGAAGGCGACGGTGCTGCCGTCGCGACTCTGCAGGACGGCCCCGCAGGCGCGGCGCAGGCGCAGGATGTCGACGGCCTCCAGGCCGTGCCGCAGGGCGACCGTCACCGTGTCGCGGTCGGTGACGAGGGTGTCCTCGGCCGGGACGGCGTACTCCCGGGGGAGACCGCCGCAGGAGCCGCGGCCCCCCTCGACCGGACCCCGGCCGGGGAACCGCTCGTCGGCGGGATCGGGCAGCAGGGCGGGGGAGGCCGCGGCGAGCACTCCCCCGGTGACGGGTCGGTGCTGCGGCAGTCCGGTGGCCATCACGGGCCCTCCTGTTACCTCGTCGGGTCGGAAGCACTGCCGCCGGGGGTGGGGGCCGCGGGGCGGGGGACGGGCCGGGGGACGGCCTGGGCTTCCACGTACCAGGACAACGCGGCGGGAACGCCGAAGGCCACGGGGCGCCTTACAGCAGGGCATGGCATTTCATGGCGGATATCCGGCACCGACGCCCGCTTCGCCCCGGATTGTCAGTTGATGTCCCGCAAACCCAATGTGGCCGGTCGGTGACTCCGAGTATTCTCGGCGCCATGGCAGCCACCCCACCGGCCGAGCCGAACCGACCGTCCCCCAACACCGTGATGCGCGCGCTGCGCGGCGACCGCTCACCCGGCGAGTTCGCCATGGCCGTCCGCCGGGCCGCCCGCGAGATCGGCGAGCACGTGTCCTGCGACGCCCGCTACGTCGGGCGGGTCGAGTCCGGTGAGATCCGCTGCCCCAACTACGCCTACGAGCGGGTCTTCCGGCACATGTGGCCGGGCCGCACGCTCACCGACCTCGGCTTCGCCCCCCGCACCGCCGTCCGCCGCCGCTCGGCGGGCGGCGCCGGGGCGGCCACCGCCTGGGTGACCCCGCCCGCTCCCCCGCTCCACCCGCCGTTCCCGCCCCTGCCCGCCCCGCGCTCACCACTCTCCACCCAACTCCCGTACGCTGCCTCGCCGTACGCGGATCCAGCCGCTCCGGACGGGCCCCCGTGGCCGAGGGCCGGCGCGGTGCCCCGGGGGCCCGATGGATCGCCCTATCTCGACGAGGAGAACGACGACGTGCGTCGCCGTACGTTCCTGGCCGGCGGCACGACCGCGCTGGCCACCGTGATCGGCATCGACCGGCCGGCCGCCGCCGCCCCGGCCGCCGGTGCCGGATTCGGACCGGCCACCGGCCGATCCGCCGCCGCCGGCGCGGAGTTCACCGCGCCCTCGCTGCTCGGCGCCGAGCCGGTGGTACCCGGCCGGCCGGGGCCGGTGCCGCCACCGCGCAAGGTCGGTGCCGCCGAGGTGCTCAGCGTGGAACAGGCCGTCCGGGACATCAGACTGGCCGACGACGCGCACGGCGCGGACGCGCTGTACGAACTCGCCGGGCAGTCGCTGCGCACCGCCTACCTGCTGCTCAACGAGGGCGAGTACAGCGCCGAGACGGAGCGCCGGCTCCAGGCCGGGGCCGGCGAACTGGCCATCTCGGTAGGCTGGTTGGCACACGACTCGAACCGGCTCGGGGACGCCCGGTCGTTCTACGCGGAGGCGCTCGCCACCGCCCGGATGGCCGGGGACTCCGCACTGGAGGCGCACGTCTTCTGCAACAGCGCGTTCCTGGCCCGGGACGCCGGGCGCCCGCGCGAGGCGCTGCGCGCCGCGCAGGCCGGGCAGTGCGCCGCCCGGGAGTTGGACTCCGCCCGGCTGCTCGCCCTGCTGGCCATGCGCGAGGCCGGCGCCTGGGCCGTGCTGCGGGACCGCTCCGCCTGCGAGCGCGCGATCGGCCGGGCGTACTCGCTGTTCGACCGGGGGCCGTCCGAGTCCGACCCGGAGTGGATGTCCTTCTTCGGCGAGGCGGAGATCGCCGGCCTGCAGTCGCAGTGCTGGTCCGCGCTGGAGGACTGGGACCGCGCCAGCGACCAGGCCGCACTGGCCATAGCGCTGCAGGAGCCGCACTTCGTGCGCAACCGGGTGCTGTACACCGCCGAACTGGCCCACGACCGGCTCGGCCGGGGGGACTTGGCGGGGGCGGCGCACCACGGCTCGGCGGCCGTCGCGCTGTTCGGCGAGGTCCGCTCGGCCCGGATCCGCAGCATGCTGGCGGACACCGCGGGGCGGTTGCGCCCGCACGCCGCGGTGCCCGAGGTCCGCCGGTTCCTGATCGGGTACGAACGGGCCACGGCCGCCTGAGCGGCCGTCACGGCACACCTGTCAGTGGCCGGTCTCCAGCCCGTCCAGGTGGGACAGGTCGTTCCAGACCTCCACCGCCGGGGCGCCGTACTCCCAGGACAGCACGCACAGCGCCGCCGTACCGAGCTTGAACCGCTGGGCGAACTCGGGCGGCAGGCCCAGCCAGCGGGCGGCCAGGATGCGCAGCAGGTGGCCGTGCGCGAACAGGACGACGTCCCGGTCGGCGCAGTGCATGACGGTGGTGTCCGCCTGCGGCACGCCGTACTCCTCGTTGAGGTCGGCGAGGAGGCCGTCGACCCGGGCGGCCACCTCGGAGAGCTTCTCGCCGCCGGGCACGCCGTCGCGCCAGATCAGCCAACCGGGGTGGTCGGTGGCCCGGATGTCGGCGCCGGTGCGGCCCTCGTACTGGCCGTAGTCCCACTCCATGAGCTCCGGGCGCTCGACGGCGCGGTCACCGAAGCCGGCCAGTTCGCAGGTCTCCTTGGCGCGGCCGAGCGGGCTGGTGTAGACGAGCGCGTCCGGCAGTCCGTTCCACGGAGCCCTGGCCAGCCGGGCGCCGAGGGCCCGGGCCATCGCGCGGCCCTCCTCGGTCAGCGGGATGTCGGTGCGGCCGGTGTGCTGGCCGGAGGCGGACCACTCGGTCTCGCCGTGGCGGACCAGCACGATTCGGGCGGGCATGGAGAGCTCCTCGCAACAGGGCGGTCAACGGTCGGGTCTCACCCTCGAGCACCGGCTTCCCATGATCCCCCACCGGGGCGGCGGCCACGACGCGGGCCCCGGGCCGGACGGAACCGGGCGGTTCCGGCCGGTTTCCGCACCGGGTTGTCGGACCCGGATGCGACACTGGGCCGCACCATGAACGTCTCGACGAACGTCCCGCTCGGCGGGCCCGCTGAGCCGCTCGCCCAGCGGCTCGCCGAGCTGCGCGGACCGGCCCCGCAGCGCAGTCTGAACGCCCGCTCCCTCGCCGCCCTGGCCGCCAATCCGGGCTGCCACCGCCGCGCCGTGCTGGACGCGGCCGGGGTGGACAAGTCCGCGCTGGCCGCCCGGCTGGGCCGGCCCGCCCCCTTCGGGCAGTCCCCGTTCGCGATCGCCCGCGGCCTGGTCTTCGAGTCCCGGCTGAAGGCGGACGACCACGCCGCCCTGCTGGAGCCGCTCCGCGCCCACCTCGGCGTCCCCGCGGACGACCGCGCCCCGCTGCTGGTCCCTGACCTGCTGCACCGCTCCGGCCCGGCCGTCCGCGCCGACCGGACGGCCGAGGCACTGGCCCGGGCCGCCGCCGATCCGGACGCCTGGACGCTGCTGGACCACCCGATGCTGCGGCTGGCCGTGGCCGGCAGCACCGCCTACCTGGAGCCGGACGCCCTGGTGGTGCACGGCGGGCGGTGCACGGTGGTCGAGATCAAGTCCTTCCCCGTGCTGGACGGCAGCGCGGACCCGGCCAAGGTCGGCGCCGCCGCCCGCCAGGCCGCGGTGTACGTGCTGGCGCTCCAGCACGCCGCCGCGGCGGCGGCCGGGCTGCCGCTCGCCGACGATCCGTACACCGAGCAGCGGCTGCCGGGCAGCCCCCGCACGAGCGTGCTGCTGGTCTGCCCGAAGGACTTCGGCAACCGTCCGACCGCGGTGGCCGTGGACGTCCGCCGCGAGCTGGCCACCACCCGCCGCCAGCTGAGCCGGATGACCGGCATCGGCCGACTGCTGGCGGCACTGCCGCCGGGCACCGACTTCGACCTGGCCACCGACGAGGACGGCGCCCCGGCCCGCAGCACCGAGCAGCTGACCGCCTCGGTCGAGGCGGTGCCCGCCGCCTACAGCCCGGACTGCCTCTCCACCTGCGAGCTCGGCTTCCACTGCCGCGCCCGGGCCCGCTGCGGCGACCGGGTCGAGCAGCTCGGCCGGGGCGTGCGCGGCGAGCTGGGCAGCATCCGCACGGTCGCCGAGGCGCTGGCCGCCGCGTCCGGCGCGGGCCCCTGGGACGCGGACGACGCCGGGGACGCCGACGGCCCCGACGGCCCCGACGGCGCTGACGGCCCCGACGGCGCGCACGAGGCGGCCGAACGCCTGGCCTACGCGGCTGCCCTGCGGGCCGAAGCGCTGGGTGCGAAGCGGCCGGGCGCGGAGACCCTGGGTGCGGGCGCATGAGCATGAGCGAGCGGAGCACGGGGGTCCCCCCGGCCGGAAGCCGGGGGAGAATCATCGAGAGGTGCGGGTGGGCGAATGCCCCTGCTGAGCGGAGCGAGGCGGGCGCATGAGTCTCCTGACCACCCTCGCCCGGCTGGAGGCCGTCCGCAGCGGACACGCCGAGCCGCTGGCCACCGTCCGGCACCGGCACCTCTCCGAGCGCCCGATGGTGCTCGTCCCGCTGACCGCCGCCGGTGAGTCCGGCGCGCCGCTGGCCGTCATGCTGGGCACCGACCGGGAAGCGCCCCGGCTGCACATCGTGCCCCAGCCGCTCAACCGCACCCTGCGATTCGACTTCCTGGCCGAGCTGGCCGCCGACCTGCTCCCGTACCTGGAGTCCTTCGGCACGGACGTCGAGCAGATCGAGGGATCCGAGAAGGACCCGGAGACCGGCGAGAAGACCCAGGTGTTCCGCGAGCTGTGCACCGACGCGCCGCAGCTGATCGTGCCCAACGGCGCGGGCATGCACCACCTCGCCCTGATCGGGCGGTCCACCCGCTTCCGCCGGACCGCCGAGGACGCCGAGCCGGGCCCGCATCCGGCGC
This sequence comes from Kitasatospora sp. NPDC017646, assembly GCF_044329365.1. NCBI lineage: Bacteria > Bacillati > Actinomycetota > Actinomycetes > Kitasatosporales > Streptomycetaceae > Kitasatospora > Kitasatospora sp. NPDC017646. Next base: position 35,397 of record NZ_JBIRJC010000012.1, read on the forward strand.
CGCTGCGGGTGCCGCTGCTGGGCCGCTGGCTGACCCACCTCACCGACCGCGCCCAGGTGCCCGGCTCCAGCCTGCTGCTGCCGATGACCGGCCTGCTCGCCCGGCACTGGGCCACCGGCCAGAGCCACCTGGAGGACCAGCACCTGGCGGCCCGGCTCGCCTGGCACACCCCGCCGCCAGGGCTGACCGGCGCGCAGGCCGCCGAGCTGGCCGAGACCGAGCGCGACGAACACGGTCAGCTGGTGCACCCGCCGGCCGGTCCGGCCACCGACCCGGCCTTCGACGCGGGGGTGCTCGCCCCGGCGATCGCCCGCTACGACGCGGCCGTCAGCGCCCTGCAGCACAGCGCCGAGCAGCGCGACGAGGCCGCCGCCGGGCGCGCCCGGGTGGCCGTCCGCTCGGCCGTCGACCAGCTGGAGCGGGCGCTGTCCGCCGTCCTGCTGCCCACCTGGCGGGACGTCTGGCACGGCCTGGACCTGCTGCGCGCCCTGCCCCCGGCCGGGCACCTGGAGGAGCGCTGGACCGGCGACCGCTGGTCCTACACGGGCCACCGGGACCGCCTGGCGGCCGGCGAACCGCCGCAACCCCGGCTGGACGACGCCGTCACCGCGGCCCGCAAGCTCGCCCAGCGCGAGCGCGAGCAGGCCCGGCTGGACGTCCAGGAGGCACTGGACGACCCGCTGGCGATGGCCGAGCACCGGCTGTCCGGCGAGGCGTTCAGCGGTGTGGTGACCGAGGTGGTGCCGGAGTACGACACCACCGGCCGCTCCCCCAAGCCCCGCCCGCTGATCACCCTGCGCACCGCCGACCGCCCGCACGCCGACCTCGGCCGGGAGGCGCACCGGGTGCACGGCCCGTCCGCGCAGAAGGCGCGGATCGTGGCGGTCGACCCGGCCGGGGGCACCATCACCCTGCGGATGCTGTCCGGCATGGGCCGCAAGAAGGAGCCCGAGCCGGGCAGCCTGCCCGAGCCCGGCGAGCCGGTCACCTTCACCCTGTTCGAGTTGACGGTCCGCCAGTCCGCGCCGCTGCCGGAGCCGGACGACACCCCGTGGACCCACGGTGGCCCGCCCGGCACCGCGGCGCCCGCCCCCGGCTCGTCCGCCGCCGCTAGCGAGGATTGGGAATGATGAGCGAGCAGCCCCCGGGCGCGGCCGCCGACGCCGCCGTGGCCCGCATCCTGGCGGCCACCGTCCGCCCGGCGGCCGGTGCGCCGCGCGGCGTGGTGGTGGACTCCCCGCCCGGCGCCGGGAAGTCCACCCTGGTCGTGCGGGCCGCCCGTGAGCTGGTGGCCGCCGGTGAGCGGCTGATGATCGTCGCCCAGACCAACGGCCAGGTGGACGACCTGGTCGTCCGTCTGGCCGAGAAGGCGCCGGAGTTGACGATCGGCCGGCTGCACGCGGCGGATTCCCGGCCCGGGCCGGAGGTGCTCCGGCACTCCAACGTCACGCCCTCCGACAAGGTCGCCGACCTGGTCGAGCAGGACGTGGTGATCTCCACCTCCGCCAAGTGGCAGTGGGTGCGGGCCGAGGCGCCGTGGCGGCACGCGATCGTCGACGAGGCGTACCAGATGCGCTCGGACGCCCTGCTCGCGGTGGCCCGGCTGTTCGAGCGGGCGCTGTTCGTCGGCGATCCGGGCCAGCTGGACCCGTTCACCGTGGTCGGCACCGAACAGTGGGCGGGTCTGTCCTACGACCCGTCCAGCAGCGCGGTGGTCACCATGCTGGCGCACAACCCGCAGATCGAGCCGCACCGGCTGCCGGTCTCCTGGCGGCTGCCGGCCAGCGCGGCGCCGCTGATCTCGCGGGCGTTCTACCCGTACACGCCGTTCCGCTCCGGCACCGGCCCGGACGACCGCCGGCTGTCCGCGGCCGTCCGCCCGGACGGCTCGGCGCTGGACGCGGTGATCGACCGGGCGGCCGAGCACGGCTGGGCGCTGCTGGAGCTGCCCGCCCGGCACACCGTGCGGACCGACCCGCAGGCGGTGGCGGCGGTCGCGGCCACCGTCCGGCGGCTGCTGGAGCGCGGGCTGACCGCCCGGTCCGAGCAGGGCGAGGCCCCGCTCACCGCGGACCGGATCGCCGTCGGGACCGCGCACCGGGACCAGGCGGCGGCCGTCCGGGCGGCCCTGCTCAAGGTGGGCGTACCGGTGGACGGCACGACCGGGCCGGCCGTCACGGTGGACACCGCCAACCGGCTGCAGGGCCGGGAGTACGACGTCACCGTGGTGCTGCACCCGCTCTCCGGGCGCCCCGACGCGACCGCCTTCCACCTGGAGACCGGCCGGCTCTGCGTGCTCGCCTCCCGGCACCGGCACGCCTGCATCGTGGTCGCCCGGGCCGGGATCGCCGAGCTGCTGGACGAACACCCCTCCACCGAACCGGTGCAGTTGGGCGTCCCAGTGGCCTTCCCGGACGGCTGGGAGGCCAACCACCAGGTCCTCCAACACCTGAGCGGCCACCGGGTCCGCCTGCGGTAGCGGCGGCCGGTTCCCGGGTGGGGGCGGGGGTCAGTCCTCGGTCTCGCACACCGCGAAGGCGACCACGGACCCGTGCTCGGCCCGGGCGCTCCAGCCGGTCGCGTCGGCGGTCGGCCCGCTGGCGCGCACCGGCCCGTCCGCGTCGGGCTGGAGCCGGTAGCCGCCGCCGGTCAGGTGGGTGCCGGCCGGGCAGGTCGCGGTCGAGACGCCGCCCGGGCTGCTCGGCGGTCCGGTGACGACCTTGGCCGTCTCGGCGGCGAAGGCTGGTGCGGCGAGTACGGCGGGTGCGGCCGGGACCAGGAGGGCGGCGGCCAGCAGGAGGCCGGTGGACGGTGCGCGCATGGGTGCTCCCGTTCGGTGGGGGGCTTTCGGTGGACAACTGCGTGTACCGGGCACAACCGGTTCGCACGCGACCGGGAAGCGCGGCGCCCGCAGCACTCCTCCGGCGCGCGCCGGGGAATAGCGCCCGCACGCGCACCGTTCCGCTACCGGCCGCCACCGCGAGACAATGGACGACGGCCACAACCGGGCGGTGCGGCCCGGAGCAGCCCGCCCGCCCACCCCACCCAAGACCCCGGAGGTGTCCGTCCATGCCCGACTCCCCCGCCGAGACGCCCGAGCCCACCAGGCGCCAGCGCCCCGCGCAGCTCCTGTTCGAGCCGCAGTCCGCCGAACCGGAGCCGGAACGATTCTTCGACCTGGAGTCGATCGACGACCCCGCGGAGCTGCTGCGCCGCTCCACCGAACTGGCCCTGGCCTTCCGGGCCGCCGCCGAGCGGGCCACCGACTTCCAGGCCGTCGCCGCCGCCCAGCTCGCCGACCCGCGCCGGTTCGACGCGCTCCCGCACACCGAGATCGCCGAGCGGGCGGACTGGACCCCGGACTACGCCACCAAGATGATCGAGTACGGCCGCGGCCTGCTCCAGCCGCGCCGGCACGAGGACTGACCGCGCCGCGTGGCCTTACCGGCCGAGAGGACCGGTCCCAGCCCCTGGCATATGCCAGCGGCGGAGGGTACGCGATCGCCCGCCGCCCTGTCCGGCGAACCCCGCTTTCCGCCCCACCGGGACGGCGCACGGCGCAGGCTGCTGCGCGTGGACATCTGGACGCACCAGTCGGTGGAGTACGTCTCCGTGGCCGGAGAGGCCTGGCTCGCCTCGGCGAGCGAGTACCCGCGCAGCATGCGGGCCCTCTGGGAGGCCCGCCCGTGGGCACCCTCGGTGCTGCCCTGCGGGCGGGCCTTCGACGTGATCAGCATGCCGTCGCTGTTCGGCCGCCGGGTGCTGGACGAACTGTGGGCCTCCGGCCCCGGCTGCGGCCCGGTGGCGGGCTACCGGGGGCGCACCCTGCTGTTCGTCCGGCCCGGCGTGGCGCCCCGGCTGCGCCGGCTGCTGGCCTGGGAGGAGTGGGCCCGGGACGTGCCGCCGCTGCTCTGCCACGGCCGGGGCGACGCCGTGACGGTGCCGCCGCTGCAACGGATGGTGCACGGCCCGGACTCCCCGGGCCGGGGCTCGGGCCGCTGGATCGTCGCCCCGGAGGAGCGGGAGCCCTGGCTGCCCGGGGCCTCGGTGGTGCTCTGGGCCTGCGTACGGGCGGCGCGCGAACCCGGAGCGGACGTCCCGGCCGAGCCGGTCGTCGTGACGGGAGGGTGAACGCCGGGCGACCGGTATTCGATTTTGGCTCGGACGCGGGCCGCTGCTAGAGTCTTCTCTGTCAGCAGGCGCCGCTAGCTCAGTTGGTTAGAGCAGCTGACTCTTAATCAGCGGGTCCGGGGTTCGAGTCCCTGGCGGCGCACAGACAGCCGGAAGGCCCTTCGCGAGAGCGAAGGGCCTTCCGGCGTTTTCCGCCCGCCCGCCCGTCCGCGTTCGGGTCAGTGCCCGTGCCCTGTGCCCGCGTCCGTGTCCGCGCGACGAGCGGGCCGGACCGTCCGCCGGAACGGACGGCCCGGCCGGGGCTCAGCGGCCGCGCAGCGAGCGGTAGCGGGCGACCAGCTCGGCGGTGGAGCTGTCCAGCTGCTCGCCGCCCTCGCCGGTGAGCAGCACCGGCTCGATCCGCTTGGCGAGCACCTTGCCCAGCTCGACGCCCCACTGGTCGAAGGAGTCGATGTTCCAGACCGCGCCCTGGACGAACACCTTGTGCTCGTACAGCGCGACCAGCTGGCCCAGCACCGAGGGGGTCAGCTCGGCGGCCAGAATGGTGGTGGTCGGGTGGTTGCCCTTGAAGGTCTTGTGCGGGACGAGCTCGGCCGGCACGCCCTCGGCGGCGACCTCCTCCGGGGTCTTGCCGAAGGCCAGCGCCTGGGTCTGGGCGAAGAAGTTGGCCAGCAGCAGGTCGTGCTGGGCGACCAGACCGGGGAGCAGGTCGGCGACCGGCTTGGCGAAGCCGATGAAGTCGGCCGGGATCACCTTGGTGCCCTGGTGCAGCAGCTGGTAGTAGGCGTGCTGGCCGTTGGTGCCGGGGGTGCCCCAGACCACCGGGCCGGTCTGCCAGCCGACCGGGGTGCCGTCGCGGGTCACCGACTTGCCGTTGGACTCCATGTCCAGCTGCTGCAGGTAGGCGGTGAACTTGGACAGGTAGTGCGAGTAGGGCAGCACCGCGTGCGCCTGGGCGTCGAAGAACGCGCCGTACCAGACGCCCAGCAGGCCGAGCAGCAGCGGGACGTTCTGCTCCGGCGGGGCGGTGCGGAAGTGCTCGTCGACCAGGTGGAAGCCGTCCAGCATCTCGCGGAAGGCGTCCGGGCCGATGGCGATCATCAGCGAGAGGCCGATCGCCGAGTCGTAGGAGTAGCGGCCGCCGACCCAGTCCCAGAACTCGAACATGTTGGCGGTGTCGATGCCGAAGTCCTCCACGCCCCGGGCGTTGGTGGACAGCGCGACGAAGTGCTTGGCCACCGCCTCGGTGCCGGCGCCCAGGCCGTCGAGCAGCCAGGTCCGCGCGGAGATGGCGTTGGTGATGGTCTCGATGGTGGTGAAGGTCTTCGAGGCGACGATGAACAGCGTCTCGGCCGGATCGAGGTCGCGGACCGCCTCGTGCAGGTCGGCGCCGTCCACGTTGGACACGAAGCGCACGTCCAGGTCGCGCTCGGTGTACGGGCGGAGCACCTCGTAGGCCATCGCCGGGCCGAGGTCGGAGCCGCCGATGCCGATGTTGACCACAGTGCGGATCGGCTTGCCGGTGTGGCCCTTCCACTCACCGCTGCGGACCCGGTCGGAGAAGGCGGCCATCTTGTCCAGGACGGCGTGCACGCCGGGGACGACGTTGACGCCGTCGACCTCGATCACGGCGTCGCGCGGGGCGCGCAGCGCGGTGTGCAGGACGGCGCGCCGCTCGGTGATGTTGATCTTCTCGCCGCGGAACATGGCGTCCCGCAGCTCGGCGACGCCGGTGGCGGCGGCGAGCTCCCGCAGCAGCTCCAGCGTCTCGTCGGTGACCAGGTGCTTGGCGTAGTCCACGTACAGGTCGCCGACCTGGAGGGTGTGGGTGCGGCCGCGCTCGGGGTCGGCGGCGAACAGCTCGCGCAGGTGGGTCTCGCCCAGCTCGGACCGGTGCTTGGCCAGGGCGGCCCACTGCGGGGTGCGGTCGAGCGGGGTGCGGGCGTCGGCGCGGGTCTCCGACATCGGTGGGTCCTCGATTCATCTGGGTGCAGAAACCGGCAGGGCCAGGCGTGAGGGTGTGTTCGCGAGGTCGTGGCGGTACTGGTGGTGCGCCGACTCCGTTGACGGCCTGCCCGGGTTCAGCCTATGCAACCCCGGAGGGGGCCGCGCACATTCCGACCGGCGCGCGCGGACCGGCCGTCACTTCCGACTGCGCGTCACGGCCCCCTCCCGGTCACGTCCGCCTGCCCGTCACTTCCGTTCCGAGCGTAGGTCCAGCCCGCGCAGCACCTGGTCGACCAGTTCCGGGTCGGCGCCGAGTTCGCTGCGGGCGGCGAGCATCTCGCGCCGGGAGGCGGCGATCATCTCCTGCTCGACCTCCGCGGCGGCCCGCCACTGGGCGAGGCGCAGCTTCGCCTCGGCGGCCTCCTCCTCGGCGTACTTCTCCGGGCAGAGCCGGGCCAGCCGGTCGTGCTGACGGTCCCGCAGGCGATCGGCGACCTCGACGGGCAGCCGGTCCTGCTCCTCCAGTTCGCCGAGCCGCTCGAGCCCGGCCCTGGCGGCCCGCCACCACAGTTCTCGCACGGCCTGCTCGTGCCGGTCCTGGTCGATGTCCAGCTCGAGCCGCTTGGCCAGCCAGGGCAGGGTCAGGCCCTGGAGCAGCAGGGTGAACAGCACCACGCTGAAGGCGATGAAGACCAGCCGGCCGCGCTCCGGGAAGTCCGCGCCGGAGTGCAGCGTGAGCGGGATGGCGAGGGCCAGGGCGACGGTGGCCACGCCGCGCATGCCGGACCACCAGAGGACCACGCTCTCCTTCCAGCTGAACGGGGTGTCCTCCTCGGCGCCCTTGCGCAGCTTCTTCGACAGCCAGCCGGCCGGCAGCAGCCAGAGCAGCCGGACCAGCACCACGACCGCGATCACCACGGCGGCGTCGCCGAGGAAGCCGGTCCAGCCGCGGCCGGCCTCCTTGAGCACGGTGGCCAGCTCCAGGCCGATCAGACCGAAGGCGACACCGGTGATCAGGATCTCGACCACCTCCCAGAAGGCGTTGCCGACCAGCCGGTAGGAGACGGCGTCGGCGTCGGCGGCCCGCTCGGCGAGGTAGAGCGCGCAGATCACCACGGCGAGCACACCGGAGCCGTGGATCTCCTCGGCGACGGTGTAGGCGGCGAAGGGCACCAGCAGGTTGAGCGCGACCTGCTGGGTCGGGTCGTCCAGGCGTTCGGCGAGCCTGGCGTTCACCCAGCCGAGCCCGACGCCGACGACCACGGCGAGCACCGCGGACAGCACGAAGCGAAGCGCGGCGTCGCCGACCGAGAAGTCGCCGCTGACCATCGCCCCGATCGACAGGGAGTAGATGACGATCGCGGTGACGTCGTTGAACAGGCCCTCGCTCTCCAGGATCGCCACCAGGCGCCGGGGCAGCCCGATGCTGCCGGCCACCGCCACGGCGGCCACCGGGTCCGGCGGGGAGATCAGCGCGCCGACCGCGACCGCGGCGGCCAGCGGCAGCGCGGGCAGCAGCCAGTGCACGGCGCCGGCCACGGCGATCGTGGTGACCACCACCAGGGCGACGGCCAGCAGCAGGATCGAGCGGATGTTGGCCTTGAAGTAGCGGACCGAGGAGCGCCGGGCGACGGCGAAGATCAGCGGCGGCAGGACCAGCGGGAGGATCAGGTCGGGTTCGATCTTGACGTCCGGGATCTGCGGGACGAGCGCCATGACGATGCCGAGAAGGGTCATCAGGACCGGTTGCGGCACGCCCGTCTTGCGGGCGAGTGGCATGGTCACCACGGAGGCGAGCAGCACCAGGAAGAACAGGGGCAGCTGGCCCACGGGAAGGGTTCCTCTCGACGGCGGACGGCTGAGCGCCGCCCAGGATAAATCTGACAATGCGCCCATAGGTGGGGACGCGCCGAGCGGGCGCTTGACCTCAAGCGCACTTCACGCTCGATGATCGGGGCGTTCGAGCGCCGGATCGGCGTAGCCGCGGATCGGCGTAGCCGCGGATCGGCGTAGCCGCGGATCGGCGCGGCTGCGGATCGGCGCGGCTGCGGATCGGCGCGGGTGCGACAGGAGCACCTCATGAAGGCGGTCACCGTACCGGGGCCCGGCGGTCCGGAGGTCCTGCGGGTCACCGAGGTTCCCGACCCCGAGCCCGGAGCGGGCGAGGTCCGGGTGCGGGTGTACGCCGCCGGGGGACAGCCGGTGGACCTCGCGATCCGGGAGGGCTTCCGCCCGCCGGGGACGGCGGGCGAGCCGCCGTTCGTCCTCGGCAACGAGTTCGCCGGGGTGGTGAACCGGCTCGGGCCGGTCGTCGACGGCTGGCGGACCGGCGACGAGGTACTGGGCTTCCGGCTGCTGGGCTGCCAGGCGGAGCTGGTCACCGTGGACGCGGCCCAGCTGGTGGCCAAGCCCGCCGGGATGCCCTGGGAGCAGGCCGGCGCGCTCTCCGCCTCCGGGCAGACCGCCCACGTGGCGCTCACCCTGCTCGGGGTCGGGCCCGGCGACACGGTGCTGGTGCACGGCGCCGCCGGCGGGGTCGGCACCGTCGCCGTCCAGCTCGCCCGGGCCTGGGGCGCCACCGTGATCGGCACCGCGAGCGAGCGCAACCACGACTACCTGCGGGAGCTGGGCGCCGTCCCAATCACGTACGGCCGGGCACGTCCGGGGCAAGGTGGTGCTCACCGCCTGAGCGGGGCGGGGCCGTCCGGGCCGATTGTGTGTTTCGGCCGCTGACCAGGTAATGTTCTCCACGTCAGCAGGCGCCGCTAGCTCAGTTGGTTAGAGCAGCTGACTCTTAATCAGCGGGTCCGGGGTTCGAGTCCCTGGCGGCGCACAGACAGCCGGAAGGCCCTTCGCGAGAGCGAGGGGCCTTCCGGCGTTTTCGCCCTCCCCACGTCTCTCGCCCTCCGGTGGTGGCAGGAAAGGTGGGAAACCGGTCATTGCTGCCGTCCCGGCCCGCTGACAGGCTGGCCCCATGAGAGCGCGCAGCGTGGTCGTCGTCCTCTACGACGGCGTGCAGAGCCTGGACGTCACCGGCCCGGTGGAGGTGTTCGCGGGGGCGGGCGCGGCCACCGGGCAGCCGGGCGCGTACGAGGTGACCACGGCCTCGCCGGGCGGTCTGCCGGTGCGCAGCAGCAGCGGGCTGCTGCTGCTGCCGGACGCGGACCTGGCCGACGTCGGGCCGGCGCACACCCTGCTGGTTCCCGGCGGGGTGCCGTTCGAGGACCCGGCGGGCGCCCTGGCCGGACGGATCCGGGAGCTGGCCGGCCGGGCCGAGCGGGTGGTGTCGGTGTGCACCGGGGCCTTCCTGCTCGCCGAGGCCGGACTGCTGTCCGGACGCCGGGCGACCACCCACTGGGCGTTCTGCGAGCAGCTGGCCCGGCGGTTCCCGGACGTGACCGTCGACCCGGATCCGATCCACGTCCGGGACGGGAACGTCGCCACCTCGGCCGGGGTCACCGCCGGGATCGACCTCGCGCTGGCCCTGGTCGAGGAGGACTTCGGCCGGGACGCCGCGCTGCTGATCGCCCGGCACCTGGTGGTCTTCCTGCGCCGGCCGGGCAACCAGGCCCAGTTCAGCACCCAGCTGGCCGCCCAGGTGGCGGCCCGGCAGCCGCTGCGCGAGGTCCAGCGGTGGATCGCCGAGCACCCGGAGGCCGATCTGTCGGTCGAGGCGCTGGCCCGCCGGTCGGCGCTGTCGCCCCGGCACTTCGCCCGGGCCTTCGCCGCCGAGGTGGGGGTGTCCCCGGGCCGGTACGTGGACGGGGTCCGGCTGGAGGCCGCCCGGCGACTGCTGGAGGACACCGACGACGGCATCGAGGAGATCGCCCGTTCCTGCGGCTACGGCACCCCGGAGGCGATGCGGCGCGCCTTCGTCCGGTCCCTGGCCGCCCCGCCCGCCGAGTACCGACGCCGCTTCCGTTCCGCACCCACTGGAGGTCACTGATGCGCATCGCCGTTCTGCTCTACCCCGACTTCACCACCCTGGACGCCGTCGGCCCGTACGAGGTGCTGTCCCGGATCCCCGGCGCCGAGGTGGTGTTCACCGCCGCCGAGCGCGGGCCGGTCCGCAACGACATGACCAGCCTCGCGATCACCGCGGACGCCGCCCTGGACGAGGTGGACTCGGCCGACCTGCTGCTGGTGCCCGGCGGCCCCGGAACCGAGGCGCAGCTGACCGACGAGGCGGTGCTCGACTGGGTGCGCCGGATGGACGCGACCACCACCTGGACCACCTCGGTCTGCTCCGGCTCGCTGCTGCTGGGCGCCGCCGGGCTGCTCAAGGGCCGCCGGGCGACCAGCCACTGGGGCGTGCTCGACCAGCTGTCCCGGTTCGGCGCCGAGCCGACCGGCACCGAGCGGATCGTGGTCGACGGCAAGTACGCCACCGCGGCCGGGGTCTCGGCCGGGATCGACCTCGCGCTGACGCTGACCGGCCTGATCGCCGGGGACGGGACCGCGCAGGCGATCCAGCTGCTCGTCGAGTACGACCCGCAGCCGCCGTACGCCGCCGGTTCGCTGGCGAAGGCGTCCCCCGAGGTGGTCGCCGGGGCGCGCCGGCTGCTTCAGGGGTAGGGACCGGTCCGGCGGCCCTCCTGGCGGCCCTACCGGCGGCCCGCCGGGAAGCCGTGGCGGCGGGCGGCGAGCGTCACCGCGAGGAAGCGGGCGGCCAGGGTGAACGGGTAGCCGGTGGAGGCCGCGGTGACGGTGTTGGCCACCGCGAAGCCGGCCATCGCGGCGAGCAGCAGCCGCTTGCGGCCCCAGCCGGCGGTGGCGGCGGTGAGCGGGACCGCGGTGGCGGCGGTGCCGATCGCGTACACGGTGACGGTCTGCCCGGTGGCGGATTCGCTGACGCCGAGGGCGTGGCTCATCCCGGGCAGGACGCCAGCCGGCAGGGTCTCGGTGAGCGCCGTGACGAAGACGGCGGTGGCCAGGGCGAGCAGGGCGGGGAGCGGAAAGGCCTTGCGGGGTAACGGGATTGTCAGTGTGGTCGCCATGGGGGCCATGCTCGGACCTCACACCGGTGTCAGGTTCAAGCACGGCCCCCCGTGGTCGGGTCAGCGGCCGAAGTAGCCGTCGAAGTTCTTGGAGAACTCCCGTCCGCCGAACTGGTCCCAGTTGATCGACCAGGTCATCAGCCCGGCCAGGTTCGGCTGGGCGCCCGAACGCGGCACGTACGTCCCGCAGTTGGCCAGCTTGGTGAGGCAGTCCAGCGCCTTGTCCACCTCGGCCGGGGCGACGTAGCCGTTGCCCGCGTTGGTGGTGGCCGGCATGCCGATGGCGACCTTCGAGGAGGGCAGCGGCGGAAACACGTTGCTGGTGTTGCCCGCCACCGGGAAGCCCTTGAGCAGCAGGTCGGTCATCGCGACGTGGAAGTCGGCGCCGCCCATGGAGTGGTACTGGTTGTCCAGGCCCATGACGGAGCCGGAGTTGTAGTCCTGGACGTGCAGCAGGGTGAGGTCGTCGCGCAGCGCGTAGATGACCGGCAGGTACGCCCCGGCGCGCGGGTCCTGACCGCCCCACGGGCCGGATCCGTAGTACTGGTAGCCGAGTTGGACGAAGAAGGTCTCCGGCGCCATGGTCAGCACGAAGCCCGGGCCGTACTTGGCCTTGAGGGTCTTCAGCGCCGAGATCAGGTTGACGATGACCGCGCTCCTGGGGTTCTTGAAGTCGGTGTCACCGGTGTCGAGGGACAGCGAGTGGCCCTCGAAGTCGATGTCCAGGCCGTCCAGTCCCCACTTGTCGATGATCGCCGAGACCGAGTTGACGAAGGTGTCCCGGGCGGCGGTGGTGGTCAGCTGGACCTGGCCGTTCTGTCCGCCGATCGAGATCAGCACCTTCTTGCCCCGGGCGCGCTTCGCGGCGATGGCGGCCTTGAAGTCGGCGTCGGACTCGACGGTCGGGCAGTCGGTGGCCGAGCAGCGGTTGAAGCGGATGTCGCCGGAGGTCGGGGAGGTGGGCTCGCCGAAGGAGAGGTCGATGATGTCCCAGGAGTCGGGGACGTCGGCCATCCGGGTGTAGCCGGCGCCGTTGGCGAAGCTGGCGTGGAGGTAGCCGACCAGGGTGTGGCTGCCGCTCGGGGTCCCCGTGGGCGTGCCCGTGGGCGTGCCCGTGGGCGTGCCCGTGGGCGTGCCCGTGGGCGTGCCCGTGGGCGTGCCGGTCGGGGTCCCGGTGGGCGTCGGGGTCGGCGTCGGGCTGGGCGCGCCGGGGCCGTCCAGCGAGACGTCGTCCGCGTAGTAGGTGCCCTGCCCGTACCAGCCGTGGGTGTGGACGGTGGCACTGGTCTGACCGGCGCCGGTGGTGAAGCTGACGCTGAGCTTCTGGTACGCGCCGCCGGTGCCGGGAGTCCAGGCGCTCGGGCCGCCGCCGTCGACGCCCAGGTAGACGTACGAGCCGTTGACCCAGGCGCTGAGCGTGTAGGTGGTGCTGGGCGCGACGGCGACGGTCTGGGCGCACTGGGCGGTGTCACCCGCGGTGGCCGCGGCGGCGAGCGCGTGGTCGCCGCTGTGCACCGGGCCGGTGACGACGCTGCCGGAGTTGCCGGTGCAGTTCCAGGGGCCGAGCGAGCCGGACTCGAAGCCGCCGTTGACCAGGAACTCCCCGGCCGAGGCGGTGGGCGCCAGGCCGAGGGTGACGCCGACCAGGGTGGCGGCGGCGACGGCCGAGGCGGTGCCGGCGGCGAGCACGGCGCGGCGATGTCCGGGCACGGTTGATTTGCGCATGCGGGTGCTCCTGCGGTGGCGCGGTCGTGGGGGACGTCCGAGGGCACGCCGGAGCAGCGCCAGTGGGGGGGACGGCCCGGCCTGGCAGCACCCAAGTTGGACTAGACCACTGAAGTGGATCCGACTGTGCGCTGTCAATGATCCAGACCGGTTCGGGCATCCCGGCGGCGGTCCCCGGTTGCCGCGGGTGACACCCCGTCGAAGGATGGAGGGGTGACCCCGCCCGGCTACCTCCGCCACCCCCACCTCCACGGCGGCCTGCTCACCTTCACCGCCGAGGACGACGTCTGGCTCGCCCCGCTGGACGCCGAGGCCGCCGCCACCGGCCGGGCCTGGCGGGTCGGCTGCGACCGCACCCGCGTCAGCCACCCCCGGTTCTCCCCCGACGGCACCACCCTCGCCTGGACCAGCTGGCTCGGCCTGACCCCCGAGGTGTGGACCGCCCCGGTCGAGGGCGGCGAGGGCCGCCGGCTCAGCTACTGGGGCAGCCTGGACACCCGGGTGCGCGGCTGGCTGCCGGACGGCGAGGTGCTCGCCGTCACCTCCCACCACGAGCCCTTCAGCCACTACACCTGGGCGCACGCCCTGCCCCCGGACGGCTCCCCCGGCCGCCGGATGCCCTGGGGCCCGGTCGGTGACGCCCAGATGAGCCGGGAGCGGACCGTCCTGCTCACCGGCTCCGCCCCGCACGAGCCCGCCGCCTGGAAGCGCTACCGCGGCGGCGCGATCGGCCGGCTCTGGGTGGACGGCGAACTGATCCTGCCCGAGCACACCGGCCACCTCTCCTCCCCCATGCCGGTCGGCGACCGGATCGCCTTCCTCTCGGACCACGAGGGAGTCGGCAACCTCTACTCGTGCCGGCCCGACGGCACCGACCTGCGCCGGCACACCGACCACGCCTCCTACTACGCCCGCGAGGCCGCCTCCGACGGCACCCGGATCGTCTACCAGCACGCCGGCGACCTCTGGCTGCTCGACGGCCTGGACGCCCCCGCCCCGCGCCGGCTGCACGTCCCGCTCGGCGGCGCCCGGGCCGGCCGCCGCCCGTACCAGGTCAATGCGGCCAACCAGGTCAAGGACCTGGCCTGCGACCGGACCGGCCGGGCCGGGGTGATCACCGTGCGCGGCAGCCAGTACTGGCTCACCCACAAGGACGGCCCGGCCCGGGTGCTCGTCGACACCCCCGGGGTGCGGACCCGGCTGCCGGTGGTGCTCGGGCACACCGGCGAGGCCGCCTGGATCACCGACGCCCGGGGCGCCGACGCGATCGAGGTGATGCCGCTGCCCGGACACGACGCCCCCTCCGAACTCACCGGCGGGAGCAGGCACCACCACCGGGTGCTCGCCGCCGGGAAGATCGGCCGGGTCCTGGAGCTCACCGCCTCCCCCGACGGCGCCCGGCTCGCCGCCACCACCTCGGACGGCCGGCTGCTGCTGGTCTCCGCCACCGACGGCGAGGTCCGCGAGCTCGCCGCCTCCGGCCACGGGCCCGTCTCCAGCGCCCGCTTCTCCCCCGACTCGCACTGGATCGCCTGGTCCCAGCCGGCCGCCGGGCGCTCGCTGCGCCGGATCCGGCTCACCCGCACCGATGCGACCGCACCGACCACCGACGTCACCGACGGCCGCTTCGAGGACGAGCAGCCGGTGTTCACCCGGGACGGCCGCTACCTGGCCTTCCTGTCCTGGCGCGGCTTCGATCCGGTGCACGACGTGCACACCGGGGACCTCTCCTTCCCGGTGGGCTGCCGCCCGTACCTCGTCCCGCTCACCGCCGACACGCCCTCCCCGTTCGCCGCGCCCGCCGAGGACGGCGTCCCGCGCGGGGACGGCGGCGGTGACGGCACCGTACGGGTCGACCCCGAGGGCATCGGCGACCGGCTGCTGCAGTTCCCGGTCATCGCGTCCAAGTACTCGGCCACCGACGCGGTGCGCGGCGGCCTGCTCTGGCTGCGCTGGCCGATCTCTGGCACCCTCGGGCAGACCTTCGCCAGCCCCGACGACACCTCCGGCCGCCCCTCGCTGGAGTACTTCGACCTGGCTCGGGGCAGCCGCACCACACTGGTGGACAAGCTGGACGGCTACGCGGTCTCCGGGGACGGCGGCTCGATCGCCGTCTACTCGGCCGGGACGCTGCGGGTGATCCCGGTCGGCGCCCCCTCCGCCGGGACCGGCGTCGACCTGCGTCGGATCACCCACACCGTGCACCCGGCCGCCGAGTGGCGCCAGGCGTACCACGAGGCGGCCCGGATCGTCCGGGACCAGTTCTGGGACGAGCGGATGTCCGGCCTGGACTGGCCCGCGCTGGTCGCCCAGTACGAGCCGCTCCTGGAACGGGTCTGCTCACCCGACGACTTCGCCGACCTGCTGCGCGAACTCCTGGGCGAACTCGGCACCTCGCACGCCTACGTCACCCCCTCCCGGCGCGCCGAGGGCCCCACCCTCGTCCAGCAGCCGATCGGCCTGCTCGCCGCCAACGCCCACCGCTCCCCCGACGGCCGCTGGCTGGTCGACCGGATCCTGCCCGGCGAGTCCTCCGACCCGCGCGCCCGCGCCCCGCTCGCCGCCCAGGGCGTCCGGAACGGCGACGAGCTGCTGGAGGTCGGCGGCCGCCCGGTGGACCCGGTGCGCGGACCGCTGCCGCTGCTGGCCGGCACCGGCGGCACCACCGTCGAACTGACCCTGCGCAGCGGCCCGGACGGCCCGGTGCGGCGGATCACCGTCACCCCGCTGACCGACGAACGGGCCGTCCGCTACCAGGACTGGGTCGCCAAACGGCGCTCCCTGGTGCGGGAGCTGAGCGACGGCCGGTGCGGCTACCTGCACATCCCGGACCTCGGCGGCTCCGGCTGGGCGCAGTTCAACCGGGACCTGCGGCGCGAACTCGACAAGCCCGCGCTGGTGCTGGACGTACGCGGCAACGCCGGCGGCAACGTCTCCGAACTGGTCCTGGAGAAGCTCACCCGGCACGTCCTGGCCTGGGACTTCAGTCGCGACCGCCAGCCGGTCCGCTGGCCCCGGCACGCGCTGCGCGGACCGCTGGTGGCACTCGCCGACGAGGCCACCAGCTCGGACGGGGACGTGATCATCGCGGCGATCAAGCTGCTCGGCCTCGGTCCGGTGATCGGCAACCGCACCTGGGGCGGGGTCGTCGGGATGACCGGACGGCACACCCTGGGCGACGGCACCCAGATCTCGGTGCCGAAGAACGCCTCCTGGTTCGGCGGCGGGCTCGGCTGGTCGGTGGAGAACCGGGGCGTCGAGCCGGACGTGCACGTGCTGCGCACCCCGCGGGACTGGGCCCGGGGGCGCCACCCGGAGCTGGTCACCGCCGTCCAGCTAACCCTGGAGCTGCTGGAGGACGCGCCCGCGGCGGCACCCCCGCCGGAGTCCACGCCCCGGCCGGACCTGCGCCGCCCGCCGCTGCCGCCGCGGGCGGAGTGACCTGCGGACTCCTCAGTCCCAGGGATCGCCCTCGGCCGTCATGTTCTCGGCGGCCCGCCGGTCGGCCTCCTCCTGGGCGGCGCGCCGCTCCTGGGTCTCCCTGGAGCGCTCGACGTCGTCACCGAACGCGTCGGCCGCCTCGTCGTGGGCGAGGGCGGCGCGCTGGGCGCCCTCCCCCGTGCTCTCGTGCTGCGGCGGCCGGTGGAACAACCTGTCCAAGATGCCCATGGCTCCTCCTTGTACGAACGGAACGTTCTTGCGGACGGACCGACGGAATTTTCGGGCTGCCCCCACTCTCACACCGGGCGCGCACGGGTGCACCTTGAGCCTTTGGTCCCGGTGGAAGGCGTCGAAGGGCCGTGGTCGGGGACGCCCGGCGGGCGCAAGGTGGGCGGTGTGGGGAACACGTCGAAGGGCCGTGGTCGGCGGCGCCCGACAGGCGGAAGGTGGGCGGTGTGAGGAACTCGACCGAGGAACTGCACGACGGGCCGCGCCGGCGGGTCGGTCCGCTGGCCGCGCTGGACGGGCGGCTGCCCCGCACCCACGACCTGCTGCTGATGCAGTGCCCCGGCTCCCTGCGCCCGCTGACCGGCGGCGGACTGCCGGACTGGGCCCGGACGGTCCTGCGGGCCCACCCGTGGGTGACGGTCGGCCGGGCTCCCTCGGTGGTCGGCACCCCGGTGGACGTCCCGCAGCCGCAGCGCTGCACCCGGGACCCGGAGGCGGCGCCCGAGCACTGGATGCCGGTGACCGCGCGCGGCCCGCGCCCCGGGCAGCGGCTGGACGCGCTGGCCCCCTGGGCGGCGGTGGCCCGCAGCCTGCGGCCCGAGCAGCTGGCCGAACGGCGGGCACGGCTCGCCCCCGGGCGGATCACCGACATCCCGGCGCTGGCCCTGCTCCCCGAGGTCGGCCGGCTGGTCGCGGACCACCGCCTCGCCTGGGGCCCGATCGGCGCGGTCGGCTACGAACTGGGCACCGGCGTCCCGGTCGCCGGGCCGCTCAGCCCGCTGCGGCTGGTGCTGCGCGCCCCGCACCCGGTCAGCCGCCGGGACGCGCTGCAGCTGCGGCGGGCGCTGAGCAAGCTGCCGGTGCCGGTGCAGGCCGAGCTGGAGACCCGCTACGGCGCGGTCCAGCTGGCCGAGTACGCGGCGGGGGCGCACACCTTCACCCTGCTGACGCCGTACGGGCCCCGCGAGGTCCACGATCCGTGGTTCCCGCGGGGCCCGTACGGGTGAGCGCCGGCCGGGGTCAGCCGCTGACGCTGGGCGCGCCCGTCTCCAGGTGGCCGGTGAAGCGCTGGGTCCAGCTGCTGTCGGCGTCCACGGTGACGGTGAAGTCGTACCAGCCGTTGTTGTAGGCGACCGCGTTGAAGAAGTCGCTGGTGCTGCCGCCGGCCGGCACCCGGTAGGTCCAGGGGCCGTCCGTCCGGTAGTTGCCGGAGGTGATGGTGAAGGTCATCGGGGTGCTGCCGGAGTTGGCCATCGTGAAGTAGACCGCCAACTTGCCGCTGCCCGGCTCGACCGCGTAGGAGGCGGTGACGGCGGCGTTCTTGCCCGGCTGGGTGAGGTCGCCGGTGAAGCGGCGCAGGAAGCGGTTCGGGCCGACCACGGTGAGGTCGTACTTGCCGTTGCCGAAGCCGTTGGTGCCGCAGTTGAAGAAGTCGGTGACCGGGCTTCCGGACCCGACGGTGTACTGCCAGGGGCCGCCGCTGCGGTAGGCGTTGGCGTAGGCGGCGAAGTGCGCGGACCGGGCGGCGCCGTCGTTGGACATCTTCAGCCAGACGTGCATGACGCCGCCGGCGTCGGTGTCCCAGTGGTCCAGGTTGGCGTTGGGCTGGTACGGCAGGGCGCGGGCCGGGCGGGTGCCGGGCTCCTGCGCGGGCAGGGCGTTGTTGCTCGGCGAGGGGTTGGGCAGCGGGCCACAGGTGGACAGGCCGATGGTCTGGGAGGTGTCGGGCAGCGCGGGCATGCCGTACACCGGGTTGGCGAAGTCGAAGACCGAGGTGAGGTCGCCGCAGACCTGGCGGCGCCAGGCGCTGATGTTGGGGCTGGTGGCCGGCTTGCCGATGGCGGCGGTCCACACCTCCAGGAAGCGCAGCACCGAGGTGTGGTCGAAGGTCTCGGAGTTGACCCACCCGCCGCGGCTCCACGGGGAGACGGCGATCAGCGGGACGCGGAAGCCGAGGCCGATGTTGGTGGAGTTGTAGAACTCGTCCGCGGTGCCGGAGGGCGCGGCCGGCGGCGGGACGTGGTCGAAGAAGCCGTCGTTCTCGTCGTAGTTGATCAGCAGGACGGTGGAGTTGAACACGTTGGGATCCGCGTTCAGGGCGTCCATCACCAGGTGGACGAAGTGCGCGCCGTCCTCGGGGGTGGCGTAGGGGTGCTCGGAGGACTGCTGGTCGGCGACGATCCAGGAGACCTGCGGCAGGGTGCCGTTCAGCACGTCGGCCCGGATCGCGGCGGCTATGTCGTCCGGGGTCCGGCCGGTGGCGGCGGGGACGGAGCCCATGCCCTTGACGGCGAGCGGGCTGCCGGCCGCGGCGCCGGTGAACTGGCTGAAGTAGGCGAGGGCGTTGTCGCCGAAGTTGTCGTTGGCGTTCTGGTAGACCTTCCAGCTGACGCCTGCCTTCTCCAGCGCCTCGGCGTAGGTCTGCCAGCGCAGGTTGGACTCGGACCCGCCGTCGTAGGCGGGGCCGCCGGCGGTGCCACTCGGGTCGATCCAACCCGACCAGTGGTAGGTGCGGTTGGGGCCGGTCGCGCTCAGCACCGAGCAGTGGTAGGCGTCGCAGATGGTCCAGTTGTCGGCCAGCGCGTAGTGGAACGGGATGTCGCCGCGCTGGAGGTAGCCGAGGGTGCGGACGGTGCCCTTGGCGGACACCCAGGAGTCCATCTTGCCGCCGTTCCAGGCCCTGTGCTGGTCGGACCAGGCGTGCGAGAGGTCGCCGTTGCACTGCGCCTGGGTCTCCGGGGAGCCGCCGGCGCCGGAGGGGTTGAAGGCCCACGGGTACTGCCGGGCGAACAGGCCGTTCGGCTGGTTGAAGACGCTGTAGCCGCCGGAGATCTGGATGGTGGCCTTGTCGGCGAAGCCGCGCACACCCTTGAGGGTGCCGAAGTAGTGGTCGAAGCTGCGGTTCTCCTGCATCAGGATCACCACGTGCTGCACGTCGGTGATGGTGCCGGTGGTGCTGAGCGCGGTGGTGGAGGCGGTCCCGGCGGCGGCCCCCGCGGCACCGGTGCCGGCCACCGTGAGACCGGCCGCGGCGGCGCCGGACAGCGTGACGAACTTCCTACGACTCAACTCGGCCATCAGCCCGGTCCGTCCCTTCGCTGGCGATGTTGTGTACACAAGTCGGGGCTCATCGATCGCGGAGCAGTCTCCACCTCGGCCCGAGCGGGCCACCAGATGCGCGCAGCAGGGTTGTCGGACTGTTCGGCCGGGTGTCACCGAGCGACGCACGGCTGAACGCCCGACGGATCCGCCGGGGAGGGACGGTGCAGGCTCAGCGGTCCTTGACCTCGATACCCAGCGCATGGGCGAACTGCGGTGCCAGCTCCAGCAGTTGGGACGAGCTGATGACGGCTCCGCGCAGGCCCTGGTGGCCGTCCGCCAGGCCGAGCCGGGTGGCACCGCGCAGGTCGGTCCCGCTCAGCACGGCTCCGCGCAGCCGGACCTCCTCCAGCGTCGAGCCGGGGAAGGACACCCCGGTCAGCTTGGCCTCGCCGAAATCCACGTCGCGCAGCAGGCAGTCCTCGAACACCACGTCCCGCAGCACGGCCGCCCGCAGGTTGACGGCCTCCAGCTTGCAGCCGCGGAACACCACCCGGCGCAGCGCGGAGCCGTACCCGGCGACCCCGGCCAGCACGCCGCCGAGGAAGACGCTGTCCTGCCACTCGGTGTCGCTCAGGTCGCAGGCCACCCAGCGGCCGGCCTGCACCCAGACCTCGTTGAACCGGGCCTGGCGCAGCTTGACCCCGCTGAGCGCGACCCCGGTGAAGGCGCACTCCAGGAAGACGGCGCCGGCGCCGGACTCGTCGGTGTGCCCGCCGTCGTCGAAGTGCGTGGTGTCGTACCGGGCGTCGGTGCGCAGCGGGCCGCTGTGGGGGCGCAGCAGTTCGGCGTACGGGAGGTCGGCGAGCTGTTCGGGGACGGGGCGGGGCATGGCGGCGGCACCTCACGGATCCGGGGCGAAGGGAGCAGGGGCGAACGGAGCGGGGCAAAGGGTCTCGCCCGCATGCTCGCACGCGGCACCGACAACACCGCGGCGCCCCGACGCGGGCGCGCCCCGGCCCGGCCGCTGCGGACTCGGCCGGGCCGGGGCGTTCACCGGTGGCGCGTCAGCCGCGCGCCCAGAAGGAGTTGACCCGGCTGCGCTCGGTGCTGTTCGGGTACGGGTTGGTGCAGGACGGGCCGGGGCCGCCGCCCGACATGAGCTCGCTGCACGGACCGGAGTAGTGGTCCGGCAGGCCGAGCACGTGCCCGGTCTCGTGGGCCGTGACCCGGACCGAGTTGTACTGCTGGTTCTGCTGGTAGTCGAGGAAGACGTAGCCGCGCCCGTGCCCGTCGGTGCTGGCGTACGAGCCGCGGCTGTCGCTGCCCTCGTAGTAGCGGAAGTCGGCGGCGGAGCCGGCCCGCAGCTGGACGTTGCTGACCGAACTGTTCCAGATCTGGGCGGCGTTGGCGATCTGGGTGCGGAAGGACGGGGCGGAGCTGGCGTCGTAGGTGACCACGACGGTGGCCAGGCCCGGGTTGGCGGCCTGCTTGGCCTTGGCGGAGGCCATCACGGCCTGGAAGAACGCCTGGTTGTCCGCGGCCTCCTGGGCCGAACCGGCGTACGTCGAGGGGGTGTAGCCCTGCACGGCCGCTGTGGACGGGCCCGCCGGGGCGGCGGCCGCGGTGGTGGGCAGCACGGCGAGGCCGGCCGCGAGGGCGAGGCCGAGGGTTGCGGACAGCACGGATCGCTTCATGTGGGGGCTCCTGAAGGGGTCCTGGAGTGGGGGCTCCGGTCCCCGGTGCCGCGGCCGTTGGGGTCGGCCTCGGGGGGGCACCTGGTGACCGGGTGTCCCCAGAGCTTCGGGCAGCCCGGCGGCGGTGCGGATGATGTCAACTCGCGATAGCCCGGTGCAATACCCCCGGAGCCCGCGGATTTGAGCCGTCTTTTACTCGTCTTGACTCAGCCATGCCCCTGGCATTCCGTTCCGGTGGCGGCTAGGCTCCCCGTCGGGGAAGTACCCATGCGGCGACCCGCCCGTTTCCGGCCGGGCGGGTCGCCGCACCCGATTGGCCCTGGGGGCAGGTCAGTTGGCCGCCGCCACGCCGTTCGCCCAGAGCGCGTCGACCTGGGCGCTCTCGTTGACGTCGGGGTGCGCGTTGGTGCAGGACGGTCCGGGGCCGTGGCCGGACATCAGTTCGCTGCACGGCCCGGAGTAGTCGTCGGGCAGGCCGAGCACGTGCCCGGTCTCGTGGGCGACGATCCGGAGCGAGTAGTACTCCTGGGCCTGCTGGTGGTCGATGAAGACGTAGCCGTGTCCGTGCCCGTCGGTGCTGGCGTACGAACCGCTGCCGTCACCCTCGGTGTACGAGAAGTCGCCGGTGCCGCTGGTCTCCTGGAGCTGGACGTTGTGCACCGAGCTGTTCCAGATCTGCACGGCGTTGGCGATGTCGCCGGTGAAGGAGGGCGCGTTGGTGGTGTCGTAGGTGACGGTGACGGTCTGCAGCCACGGGTCGGCGGCGTGCCTGGCCCTGGCCGAGGCCATCACGGCCTGGAAGAAGGCCAGGTTGTCCGCGGCCTCCTCGGCCGCACCGGCGTACGCCGAGCCGGCCCGGGTCTGGACGGTGTGGGTCCGGGCGGCGTGGGTCTGCGCGGCATGGGTCCGTGCGGACGGCGCCGCCGGGGCGGCGGGCGCGGCGGTGACGGGCGCGGCGACGGCGGTGGCGGGCAGGGTCACGAGGACGGCGGCGAGGCCCAGGCCCAGGGTCGCGGACAGCACGGATCGCTTCATGTGGGGGCTCCGAATTCGCGGCGCGCCGACCGGCCGCGACCGTGGGGGGCCGGACCCGGTGGTAGTGGCGCGCGGTGGGGGCCGTCCCGGCCGGACCGGGGCGGTGTGGTGCCCCTGAGCTTCGACCCGCCCGGGCCCGTCGCGGATGATGTCAACCGGCGATAGCCCGGCCGCATAGCAGCGGCGGTCCGTCACCGGCGAGTCCACCGAACGCCCGCGCGGACGCCCGGGCGTCCCGTCGGCATGCCCGTGATCTCCTGTCATGTCCTTGGCGAGGTGGCGCGTTGACGTCTATGCTCCCGTCGTGGAGCTCGACGTGAGACACCTGCGGGTGCTGTGCGCGATCGCCGACACCGGCAGCCTCCGCAAGGCGGCGCTCCAACTCGGCATGACCCAGCCCTCCCTCACCACCCAACTGCACCGCATCGAACGGGCCATCGGCGGGACCCTCTTCACCCGCGAGCAGACCGGCAGCCGGCCCACCGCGCTCGGCCACTCCGTGCTGTCACGGGCCCGGCCGGTGATCAGCGAGATGGCCGCCCTGGTCGCCGCCGCCCGCCAGGAGGCCCGCGACACCACCGGGCCCGGCCGCCAGCGCCGGCTGCGGATCGGCAGCGTCGGCAGCCGGGCGGTCGCCGCCTGGCTGCGCCGGGTGCACGACCGGCTGCCGGACACCGACACCACCATCCACGTGGACATCTCCGCCAGCGCACTGCTGCGGATGGTCGCCGCCGACCAGCTGGACGTGGCCTTCGTGTACGAGAGCGAGGGCTTCCCGCTGCGGGTGCCGCCGGACGCCGAACACCGGGTGCTGATGGCCCGTGAGCCGCAGTTCGTCGCGCTCGCCGCCGGGCACCCGGCCGCTGCCCGGCCCGTCGTCCACCTGGCCGACCTCGCCGAGGACACCTGGATGGTCGACCCGACCGCCGACCACGAGTACGCCGCGATGCGCCGGGTGTTCAGCGAGGCCGGGCTCAACCCCCGGGTGGTGCAGGTGCGGGACAACGCCACCGCAGCCGAGCTGGTCGCCTCCGGGGAGGCCGTCCGCCCCTGCCAGCCGACCTCGCTGCCCGGGCCCGGCACGGTGGTCCGCCCGGTGCACGGTGACCCGCTGGCCGTCCGGCTGCTGTTCACCTGGCGCCCCCGGGTGCTCAGCCAGCCCGCCCTGGACGCGCTGTACGGCGAACTGCGCGCCGCCTACCTGGATCTGGCCAAGGTCAACCCGGCCTACCTGGCCTGGCTGGCGCGGCACGAACCGGTGCTGCTGGAGCGGGCTCAGACGTTCTGATCCCCGCCCTCCCGGTCCGCCCGGTCCCCCCGGTCCCCCCGGTCCTCCTGGCTCACCCGGCTCACCCGGCTCTCCCGGCCGTGGATCAGCACCCCCACCGCGATCATCAGCGCGCAGACCAGGCCCGCCGCCAGCACCCCGGAGCCGCCCAGCGCGGTGCAGGCCAGCACCAGCGCCGCCGCGGTCGGCGCCACCGACTGCGCGAGCGGGCCGCGCTTGGTGTGCCGGGAGTGCAGGTACCAGACGGTGGCGAGGTAGACCGCGGTCGGCACGGTGACCGTCGCGGTGGCGGCCGTCCGGGAGATCTCCGCCTTGTGCACGGCCGACTCCACCGCACCTCCAGCCCGGTACCGATCGCCGCCGCCGAGCCGAACACCAGGTAGTGCCCGTACCCCCAGGCGAAGGCAAGCCGGTTGGAGCGCAGGTGCTCGTGGACGGGCCGGCAGGGGGACGGGGCCGGGGAGGGGCTCGCGGCCCCGCATCCTGGCAGCGGCCCGGCCCCCGCGCACGCACCGGAGCGTGCACCAGTGCGGCGGCTCCGTTCGAGCCCGGGCGCGATGCCCCCTTATGCCCCTTTTCCCCTTTCCGTCAGCGAGAGTTGACACTCCGGTGCGCGAAGTGGGTGACAGCGCGGCGGGTTTCCGGGCGCGCCCCGCGCGCTGCACCGCGACCGGCCCCGGCGCCCCGCTAGATTCTTC
This sequence comes from Kitasatospora sp. NPDC017646, assembly GCF_044329365.1. Lineage (NCBI taxonomy): Bacteria > Bacillati > Actinomycetota > Actinomycetes > Kitasatosporales > Streptomycetaceae > Kitasatospora > Kitasatospora sp. NPDC017646. Next base: position 59,623 of record NZ_JBIRJC010000012.1, read on the forward strand.
CCCGGTTGGAAGCGAGCGCGGGCCCCTGCGAGGGCCCCATGACACGGGCGGCCTGCGGGCAACGCGGAAGGTCAAGGCCGGTGGCAGGACAGCGGGGGCGGCGTAGCCGACCTCCCCGTGTCCGCGCCACCGGCCTCGTGATCACCGCGCTGCTCGCCAGCGCCTGCCGTGCGGTCGTCCTCGCCGCCTCGGCGGCCCGGGCTACTTCTCCCAGCCGACCTTGCTGTAGTCCTCGCTGCCAAGGCCGAAGGCCCCGTAGTTGGCGAGCCCCTTGCGGACCGCCACCACGACCGGCCGCTGGTAGAGCTCGACGGTGTGGCCGAGTTCCCAGATCTTCGCGTCCGCCTGGTTGTAGAGCTTCGCCGCCTCCACCGGGTCGACCGTTCCGGCCGCCTTCTTCAGCAGGTCGTCGATCTCCTGGCTGCCCAGGCGGGACGGGTTCTGGAAGGAGTTGTCGCCCACCGGGAGGCGGAAGTTGGCGAGGCTCTTGGAGTTCGGGAACGAGTCCGTGTTGCGCCAGCTCGCGAGGTCGAACTTGCCGGGGGTGACGTACTTGGCGAAGAAGTCGTTGGCGGCCACCTTGTCCAGGTCGACCTTGACCCCGGCCGCCTGCCACATCGCCGCCGCCGCGGTGGCGAGGTCGAGCTGGGCCTGCGGCGTTCCGTCGCTGAGCACCCAGTGCAGCTCCAGCGGCTTCCCGTCCCTGGTCCGCGGCTGACCGCTGCCGGCATCCTTCCAGCCAGCGTCGTCCAGCAGCTTCTTGGCGGTCGCGAGGTCGAACGTGGCCCAGTCGCCGGAGTTGTCCTGGTAGCCGGTCTGGTTGGGCATGATGATGTGGTTGCCGAGCGGCTTGAACTCCACCGGCACCCCGTTGTTGGCGATCTTGATCAGTGCCGAGCGGTCGAGCGCCTTGCCGAGCGCCTGACGGACCTTCTGGTCGGCCAGCGCGCCGTTCCCGCCGAAGGAGATGTGCACCTCGTCCCACGGGCTGGCGGCCCGGATCACGGTGTCCTTGGCGCTCTTGAGCTGCCCGTACGCGGCGGCGGTGCCGGCCGAGGCGAGGTCGATCTCGTTGTTGAGGTACGCCTGGATGCTCGCCGACTTGTCCATCACCCGGAAGGTGATCTTGTCGAGCTTGGCCCTGGTCCCCCACCAGGCCGGGTCCGGGACCAGGCTGATGGTCTGCGCGGTCTTGTCCGCCGTCCCGATCCTGAACGGGCCCGCGGTGATCGGGATCTTCTCCACCCAGCCCTTGTTGAAGTCGTCCGGGGTGGCGATGCCGGCCGCCGGGATCAGCGGGCGGAACAGGTTCTGCCAGTCCGCGTACGGCTGGGCGAAGGTGACCTTCACCTCGGTCGGGTCGGCGCCCTGTTCGACCGCGGAGATCAGCTCGTAGCCGGACGGGTCGTTGATGTTGTACGCCGGGTCCTTGCCGTTGCTGGTCTGCCAGTCGGCCTTGAAGTCCAGGTAGCTGAGCGGCTTGCCGTCCGACCACTTGGCCTTGGGGTTCAGCTTGTACGTGACCACCTGCGGCGAGGTCGAGGTGACCTTGGCCTCCACCAGGTAGTCCGGGTTCGGTTGGAAGGTGCCGGAGGCGTCGGTGCCGAACAGCGTGGGCTCCAGGGCCCGGATCAGGTTCACCGTGTCGGTGTACGTGCCGCCGTCCACCTGGAGCGGGTTCCACTGGGTGATCCACTGGTCCAGCGCGAAGCGCACCTCGCCGCCGTCCTTGATCTGGTCCAGGGGCTTGGCGTTGATGTCCTGGGAGTCCTGTCTCGGCGGCTCGCTCTTGGCCACGTCGCCGCCCGAGCCGCCCCCGCCGGAGGTGCACGCGGTGACCGCCAGCGCGACGGCGACGGCGAGCGCGGCCGCCCGGCCGAGGCGGCGGGCCGTGGTGGAAGCGTCCATGAGGGTCCCCCTGGAGAGGTCTGCGAAGCGGGAGTTGGGGCGCAGCAGGCATGACTTGGCTTGAGCATGGGCACTCAATCCGGCACCGAGCCAGAGGAACGTAACAGCGGATCAGATCCGCCACCAGGGGGAGGAACGCACACCTGATCCAAAAGTCACGTGGGGCAATCCCGCCGCAACACCACGGTGCTTCACTCTGACCTGCGCGTTCGCCAACTACTCGACTTCTAATGCCGCCTGACGCCCCGACCGGGCCCGACCGAAGGCCACCCGCCGATGCCCTCCAGACGCGTCGCCGCCGCCCCGACCCAGGGCGGGCGCTGATGCTCCGCTACCTCGCGAAGCGCCTGAGCTACTACGCGGCGCTGCTGATCGCCGCCGTGTTCCTGGCGTACGCGATCTCCGCGAGCGCCCTCCAGCCGCGCACCTACTTCGACGCCAAGGTCCCCCGGCCGTCCGCCGAATCGGTCGAGCGCCAGCTCACCGCGCTCAACCTGAACGACCGCACCCCGGTCGTCGAGCGCTTCGGCCACTGGGCCGGCGGGCTGCTCCACGGCGACCTCGGCCGGACCATCCACGACACCCCGGTCAGCGACGACTTCGGCCGCCGGGTCTGGGTCTCGCTGCGGCTGCTGCTGATCGGCAGCCTGCTCGGTACCCTCCTCGGCGTCGCCGCCGGGGCGTGGAGCGCCGTTCGCCAGTACCGGATCTCCGACCGGGTGCTCACCGTGCTGTCCTTCGTGCTGCTCTCCACGCCGGTCTTCCTGGTCGCGCTGTTCCTCAAGAACGGCGCCATCGCCGCCAAGGACGCGGCCGGCCACGAGGTCGTCCCGTTCACCGGCTACGAGACCCCCGGACTGGCCGGCGGCTTCGGCGCCCACCTCTCCGACTGGGCGCTGCACCTGCTGCTGCCGACCGTCTCGCTCGCCCTCGGCGGCCTCGCCACCTACAGCCGCTACCAGCGCGGCACCATGCTCGACGTGCTCGGCTCCGACTACCTGCGCACCGCCGAGGCCAAGGGCCTCACCCGCCGCCGGGCCTTGCTCAAGCACGGGCTGCGCACCGCCGTGATCCCGATGTCGACCATGTTCGCCTACAGCTTCCTGGGCATCTTCACCGGCGCGATCTTCACCGAGACGATCTTCGGCTGGCACGGCATGGGCGAGTGGCTGATCCAGTCGATCAACGAGCAGGACGTCAACTCGGTGGTGGCGATCAACCTGTTCACCGCCGTCGTCGTGCTCGCCTCCGGCTTCCTGGCCGACACCCTGCACGCCGCCCTCGACCCGCGCGTGCGGTCCTGACCGGAGTGAGCTGAGATGACCGTCGTCGCCGCCGAGTCCGGTTCCCCCACCGGCTCCTCCCCGTCCGACTCCGCCGGCGCCCCCGGCCGGCCGCGGGCCTCCGGGCGGGGCCGGCTCGTCCTGGCCCGGCTGCTCGCCGCCCGCGGCGCCGTCGCCGGGGCCGCCCTGATCCTGCTGCTGTTCGCGCTCGCCTTCGGCGGCCCGTACCTGACGCCCTGGGACTACGCCACGCCCGACTTCACCGCGCTGCACCAACCCCCCTCCGCCGAGCACTGGTTCGGCACCAACGGAGTCGGCCAGGACGTGTTCGCCCAGACCGTCCGCGGGCTGCAGAAGTCGCTGATCATCGGCCTGCTGGTGGCCCTGTTCTCCACCGTGCTGGCCTCCCTGGTCGGCGCCTGCGCCGGCTACTTCGGCGGCTGGGCCGACCGGGCGCTGATGTTCCTGGTCGACCTGATGCTGGTCTTCCCCAGCTTCCTGATCGTCACCGTGCTCTCGCCGCGGCTGCGCGGCAGCGGCTGGATCGCCTTCGTGCTGCTGCTCGCCCTCTTCAACTGGATGATCACCGCCCGGGTGGTCCGCTCGATGACCGTCTCCCTGCGCGAGCGCGAATTCGTCCGCGCCGCCCGGTTCATGGGCGTCCGGCCCCTGCGGATCATCAGCCGGCACATCCTGCCGAACGTCGCCTCCTTCCTCATCGTCGACGCCACCATCGCGGTCGGCGGCGCGGTGATGAGCGAGACCGCGCTCTCGTACTTCGGCTTCGGCGTCCGGCCGCCGGACGTCTCGCTCGGCACCCTGCTCGCCGCCGGGACCAGCGAAGCCCCGGTGTTCCCCTGGATGTTCTACTTCGCGGCCGGGCTGCTGGTGCTGTTCGTGCTCGCCGTCAACCTGGTCGGGGACGGACTGCGCGACGCCCTCGACCCCACCGCCGGGGGCGCTCCCCGCCGTTCCCGCCGGTCCCCCCGCTCGTGGAGGAAGCAGAAGTGACCACCGCCGTCGAGACCCCGCTGCTCGCCGTCCGGGACCTTCGGGTGGACTTCGCCGGTCCCCACGGCCCGGTGCCCGCCGTCCGGGGGGTGGACCTCACCCTGCACCGCGGCGAGACCCTCGGCATCGTCGGGGAGTCCGGCTCCGGGAAGTCCGTCACCGCGCTGTCCGTGCTCGGGCTGCTGCCGGGCACCGCCCGGGTCGGCGGCTCGGTGCGGCTCGACGGCCGGGAACTGGTCGGCCTGCCCGGCAAGGAGCTCGCCGCGATCCGCGGCCGCCGGGTCGCCATGGTCTTCCAGGACCCGCTGTCCGCCTTCACGCCGGTCTACCGGATCGGCGACCAGATCGCCGAGGCGGTCCGGGTCCACCAGCCGGTCGACCGGGCCACCGCCCGCCGCCGCGCCGCCGAACTCCTCGACCTGGTCGGCATTCCGGCCCCCGACCGGGCCCTCGACAGCTTCCCGCACGAGTTCTCCGGCGGCATGCGCCAGCGCGCGATGATCGCCATGGCCATCGCCAACGAGCCCGACATCCTGCTCGCCGACGAGCCCACCACCGCCCTGGACGTCACCATCCAGGCCCAGGTGCTCGACGTGCTGCGCACCGCCCGGGAGGAGACCGGCGCTGCCCTCGTGCTGGTCAGCCACGACCTCGGGGTGATCGCCGGGGCGGCCGACCGGGTCGCCGTGATGTACGCGGGCCGGGTGGTCGAGACCGCCGCGGTGGACGAGCTGTTCGCGGCCCCCCGCCACCCGTACACGCTCGGCCTCATCGGCGCGCTGCCCCGGCTGGACGGGCGGGGCGGCCCGCTCGTACCGATCCCCGGCATCCCGGCGCCGATGGCCGAACTGCCGCCCGGCTGCCCGTTCGCCGCACGCTGCCCGCTGGCGGAGGAGCGCTGCTCGGCGGCGGAGCCCCCGTTGACCGGGGACGACGGGCACCGGGCCGCGTGCGTGCGGTCGGCGGAGCTGGCCGAACGGCGGCCCGCGCCGAGCGAGGTGTACCCCGTGCCGGAGCTGCCGTCCGGTCCCGCCGCCGGGGACCGCTCCGAGCGGGCGCCGGTACTGTCGGTGAGCGGGCTCGGAAAAACGTTTCCGCTGCTCAAGGGCACGGTGTTCAAGCGCAAGGTCGGCGAGGTCTACGCGGTGGACGGCGTCGACCTGGACCTGCGGGAGGGTGAGACCCTCGGCCTGGTCGGGGAGTCCGGCTCGGGCAAGTCCACCACACTGTTCGAACTGCTGAAGCTGGGCGCCCCCGAGACCGGCCGGATCGAACTGCTCGGGCACGACACCGCCCGGCTCACCCGGGCCGAGGCCCAGCGGCTCCGCGCCCGGCTCCAGATCGTGTTCCAGGACCCGATGGCCAGCCTCGACCCCCGGATGCCGGTCGGCGACATCGTCGCCGAACCGCTGCGCGCCCAGTGCGCCCCGCGCGAGCAGATCGCCCGCCGGGTGCCCGAACTGCTGCGCCAGGTCGGCCTCGACCCGGAGCACGCCGTCCGCTACCCGCACCAGTTCTCCGGCGGGCAGCGCCAGCGCGTGTCCATCGCCCGGGCACTCGCCGTCCGGCCGGACCTGCTGGTCCTGGACGAACCGGTCTCCGCCCTGGACGTCTCGATCCAGGCCGGCGTGCTCAACCTGCTGCAACAGCTCAAGGCCGAACTCGGGCTGTCCTACCTGTTCGTGTCCCACGACCTCTCGGTGATCCGGCACCTCGCCGACCGGGTCAGCGTGATGTACCTCGGACGGACGGTCGAGCAGGGCGAGGTCTCCGCCGTCTTCGACCGCCCCCGCCACCCCTACACCCGGGCCCTGCTCTCCGCCGTCCCGCTGCCCGACCCGGCCGCCGAGCGCGCCCGCGACCGCATCCTGCTGGCCGGTGACCCGCCCTCCCCCACCGAACGCCGCACCGGCTGTGCCTTCCGCACCCGCTGCCCGCTCTACGCCGGGCTCCGGGACGCGACGGCCCGGGAACGGTGCGAACGGGAGCGGCCGACACCGGTCGGCTTCGACGGCGTGGACCAGCAGGCGGCCTGCCACCACCCGCAGTGATCGCTCTCAGTGATCGGCCGAATACGATTCGGCGGATCGGGTCGGCGGCGTGTACTGTCTTCCACGTCAGCAGGCGCCGCTAGCTCAGTTGGTTAGAGCAGCTGACTCTTAATCAGCGGGTCCGGGGTTCGAGTCCCTGGCGGCGCACATGGCGAGTCCTCAGGCCGTCCACTCCGGTGGGCGGCCTAAGGCGTTTCCGGGGCGGGTAGACCTTCGCACCATGACCTCCTCCGACACCCGCCCCCTGGCCGAGGAACTGTTGCTGCTCTGCGCCGACCCGGCGTCGGGGCGCCTGCGGTCCCCGACCGCCTTCCCGACCGCGATCGCGGGCGCCGTCCTCGCCGAGATGCAGCTGACGGGCACCATCACCGTCGAGGACCGCCGGATCACCGCCTTCGTGCCGTCGGGCGACCACGACGAACTCACCACCAGGGCGCTGACCGCACTGGAGCGGGCGGGCACGAGCCACCGCCGGACCACCCTCGACCACGCGCTGGGCACCCTCCGTTACCGCAGCGGCCCCCGGCGGTACCTGGACCGGCTGACCGACCAGGGGGTGCTCACCGTCCGCACCCCCGTCTTCCTGGGGTTGCCCCGCCGCCGCTGGACCGCCGTCCGGCCGGACGCCGGGGCGCTGATCGCCGAACGGGTGGCGGCGACGCTGGCCGGGACCGCCGGCTCCGGCCCGGCCACCCCGTCCGAGCAGCGGGACCACCAGCTCGCCGGGCTGATCGGGGCGACCCACCTGGAGCGCTGGCTGTACCCGGGAACGGCGGGCGAGCCGACCCGGCGCGCGGTGCGACAGCTCGCCCAGGGCCTGCCCGTCCCCCAGGCCGTGAACCGGGCCGCAGCCCGGCGCCGGAGGGCGATGAGCAGTTGAGGGCCTGGGCCCCGCAGCCGCTCCGGGCCTCAGCTCGTGTCGAGGACGGCGGAGGCCACCGCGTCCGGGCGGTCGAACATCACCAGGTGCCCGGCCGGGGCCGTGGTCCGGTAGTCGGCCCCGAGCAGCGTCGCGAGCTCGCGCTGCCGGGCCAGCCAGGATTCGGTGCGTCCGGTCCGACAGCCGTCGTCGGCGGCCAGCACGGTGACCGGCAGGCCCTCGGGCAGCGGCCGGGTGCGCCGCAGTTCGTCCAGCTCGGCTGCCATGTCCAGGTAGCGCCCGTTCTCCCGGAGCAGCGCCCGCAGGGCCCGGCCGGTGCGGTAGCAGTGCCGGACCAGCGGCGCGGGGGCGAGGTCCTCGCGGCGGACGGTGGACAGCCGGGCGGTCACCCGGCGCGCGGTCGGGCCGAGCAGATACGGCACGGCGAGGGCGGTCGCGGCGCCCGCCAGGGCCCGGGCCGCCAGGTCCCGTGCGGCGGGTGCCGGGTACGGGCGGGCCTCCGGTTCGACGCTGCCGTCGACCAGGACCAGCCCGGCGGCCCGCTCGGGGTGCAGCCGTGCGAAGGCCTCCACGTGGAAGCCCGCGAGCGAGTGTCCGACGAGGGTGCAGGGCCCGTCCATCCCGAGCCCGTCCAGCACCGCGCGGATCCGCCCGGCCTCCCCGGCCGCCGTCGGGGCGGGGCGCCCGGCGGCGGGCTCGGCGGCGCTCAGCCCGTAGCCGGGCCGGTCGAAGCGGACGACGGTGCGGTAGGGGGCGAGGAAGGGGACGACCAGGTCCCAGTCGAACCAGCTGCTGCCCAGGCCGCCGGTGAGCAGGCAGACCGGGCCGCTGCCCTCGGTGCGGACGTGCAGCGGGACGCCCTCGATGCGCAGGAAGCGCGCGCGGGTCGGGGGGCCGGTGGGTGCGGTCACACCGGCCTCCGGTCGAAGGCCGGCTCGCCCGGGGGCACGTTTCCACCCTAACCGGCGGCAGAACTCCTCCCAAACCAGGAGGAAACGGGCCTCCGGAGCACCGGACGGGGCGGGCGGGGTTCGAGGCACCCCCCGGAACCGTGTATTGTTTTCCAGGTCAGCAGGCGCCGCTAGCTCAGTTGGTTAGAGCAGCTGACTCTTAATCAGCGGGTCCGGGGTTCGAGTCCCTGGCGGCGCACAGACAGTTGGGGAGCCTCTCGCAGCAGCGAGGGGCTCCCCGATTTTTTGGCCCTCGATGTCCGTTTTATGTGTGATGTCGGTCTCGATTGCCGTTCCGGTGGAGCCATTGGGCCCACCCGGCTCGTCCAGGTCTGTGAACCGGAATCGGGACAAAGGTCCCTAACCGCCGATGTCCCCGTCTGTGCAGGCTGGCCCGGTCCGCCCGCAGGAAAGGCCGCGCCTTGTTCCGAAACGCCCAGAGCGGCCGGCCGCCGATCGGCCTGCGGCCGGTCAAGCGCCTCAAGCGCTCCACCACCACGGTGCCCGGCGGCGGGAAGCCGCGCCGCCCCAAGCGCACCGGCTGGCGCCGGCTGATACCCACCTGGCGGATGACCCTGCTGGGCTTCGCCGCGGCACTGCTGCTCGGCGTCGGCCTGTTCGCGCTGGGGGTCGCGCTGGTGAAGGTCCCGGACGCGCACGCCGCCGCGACGGCCCAGAGCAACACCTGGCTCTACGCCGACGGCTCGGTGATCACCCGCACCGGCCAGACCAACCGGCAGAACGTCGGCCTGGACAAGGTCTCCCCCGCCGCCCAGCACGCCGCGCTGGCCGCCGAGGACCGCAACTTCTACAACGAGGGTGCCGTCAACGTGCAGGGCCTGGTCCGGGCCGCCCTCAACACCGCCAAGGGCGAGGGCACCCAGGGCGGCTCCACCATCACCCAGCAGTACGTGAAGAACACGTACCTGAACCAGAAGCAGTCGATCACCCGCAAGGTGAAGGAACTCTTCATCTCGATCAAGGTGGATGCCACCGAGAGCAAGGACGACGTCCTCTCCGGCTACCTCAACACCTCCTACTACGGTCGCGGCGCGTACGGCATCCAGGCCGCCGCCCAGGCGTACTTCGGCATCGACGCCTCCGCGCTCAACCCGGCCCAGGGCGCCTACCTGGCCACCCTGCTGAACGCCCCGAGCGCCTTCGACGTGGCCACCGCGACCCCGGCGGGCAAGCAGAACGCCGTCAACCGCTGGAACTACGTCATGGACGGCATGGTCAAGGAGGGCTGGCTCTCCGCCGACGAGCGGGCCAGGACCACCTTCCCGGACGTCAAGGACCCGCAGCCCAACCCGGGCCTGTCCGGCCAGTCCGGCTACCTGGTGGACGCGGCCACCCAGTACCTCACCTCGAACAACGTCATCAGCGAGACCGAGCTGGCCAAGGGCGGCTACACGATCAGGCTGAGCATCGACCCGAACCGCCAGCAGGCCCTCCAGGACTCCGTCCAGGCGCAGCTGCACGACACCCTGAACCCGGACAAGCGGAAGAAGGACGCGGCCGCCCAGGCAGGCGCCGTCTCGGTGGACCCGAAGACCGGCGCGGTCGTCGCCCTGTACGGCGGCGTCGACTACGTGAAGCACTACGTCGACAACGCCACCCGGCGCGACTACCAGGCCGGTTCGACCTTCAAGGCGATCGCGCTGGCCGCCGCCTTCGAGAACAACGCCAAGACCCAGGACGGCCGGACCGTCACCCCGCACACGGTCTACGACGGAACCAGCGGCCGCAAGGTCCGCGGCGGCAAGGGCACCCCGTACGCGCCGCCGAACGAGGGCGACAGGAGCTACGGCCAGATCAGCCTCCAGCAGGCCACCGACTGGTCGGTCAACTCGGCCTTCGCCCAGCTCGCCCAGGACACCGGGCTGCAGAAGGTCAAGGACACCGGCATCGCGCTGGGCCTGCCCGCCAACACCCCGGGCCTGGACCCGGTGCCGTCCATCCCGCTGGGCGCGGCCACCCCGAGCGTGATGGACATGGCCGGGGTGTACGCCACGCTGGACAACGGCGGCAAGCAGATCACCCCGTGGCTGGTGCAGTCGGTGGACCGCGGCGGCGAGTCCGTGGAGCTGCCCGCGCACAAGACCACCCAGGCGATCAGCGCGGACACCGCCAACCAGGTCACCTCGATGCTCCAGGGCGTGGTGAGCGACCCGGGCGGCACCGGCTGGCGGGCGAAGGCGCTGGGCCGCCCGGTGGCGGGCAAGACCGGCACCACCGACGACCAGAAGTCCGTCTGGTTCGTCGGCTACACCCCCGAGCTGGTCACCTCGGTCGCGCTGTTCGGCCAGGACCCGGGCACCGGCGCCCAGGTCAGTCTGAGCGGCGTCGGCGGGATCGACGGTGCGGCGGGCGGCCAGTACCCGACACAGATCTGGACCAGCTACATGAAGGCCGCGCTCAAGGGCCAGCCGGTGAGCGACTTCCCGACCCCGGCGGACGGCGACGACTCCTCGGGCCCCACCGACCTGCCGACCGTTCCGAGCACGCCGAGCAGCACCCCGTCGACCGGCAGCGCCACGCCGAGCACCGGTGCGGGCAACCAGCAGGGCGACAACCCCGGCGCTAACTCCTCGGGCGGCTCTGGTTCCGGCTCTGGTTCCGGCTCGGGCTCGGGCTCGGGCTCCGGCTCGGGCTCCGGCGGTAGCGGCACCGGGACGACCACCGATCCGGCCGGCCAGCCCACCGACCAGCCCACCTCGCGGCCCACCGGCCGGCCGACCTCCCGGCCGACGCCGACCACCCAGCCGACCACCGGCCCGACCGGTCAGCCGACCACCCAGCCCACCGGCGGGGCGGGTGCGCTCACGGGGGCGGGGGCCGGGGGCTGATCGTGCCGGGGCCGATCTTCCCGGGGCCGACCGTCCCGGAGACCGGCCGTCCCTCCGGATGGAGTCGTCGCGGCGGGTGACGTCGTTGACGCGGGCCGGATCACCGACACGGTTCGGTGGTCCGGCCCGCGTCGGTGAGTACGCCGTTTCGGACAGTCGAGACCAGGACCAAATAACGAAATGGCGCCTTACCGAAGCGTCGGCATGACTGTCACAATGCGCCAGTGCACAGATCAACGGCCTCGCCCACCCTCCCTTCGGGCAGAACCCTCGGCCTCGGCCTCGCCCTGGTGTCCGCCTTCGCGTTCGGCGGCTCCGGTACCGCGGCCAAACCGCTGATCGAGGCCGGACTCTCTCCCCTGCACGTGGTCTGGCTCCGGGTCACCGGGGCTGCCGTCGCCCTGCTGCCGATCGCCTACCGGCACCGGGACGCCGTCCTGCGCCGCCCCGGCCTGCTGCTCGGCTTCGGCCTGCTCGCCGTGGCCGGCGTCCAGGCCTGCTACTTCGCCGCGATCTCCCGCATCCCGGTCGGCGTCGCCCTGCTCATCGAGTACCTCGGGCCGCCGTTGCTGATCGGCTACGTCAGGTTCGTCCAGCGCAGGCCGATCACCCGGGGCGCGGCCATCGGCGCGGGCGTCGCGGTGGCCGGGCTGGCCTGCGTGGTGGAGGTCTGGAACGGCCTCGGCTTCGACGCGGTGGGCGTGCTGTTCGCCCTCGGCGCGGCCTGCTGCCAGGTCGGCTACTTCCTGCTCGCCGACGCCGGCCGCCGGGGCGACCGCCCCGTCGACCCGCTGGCCGTCAGCGCGTACGGGCTGCTGATCGGCGCCGTCCTGCTCACCGTCCTCACCCGGCCCTGGCAGGCCGACTGGAGCCCGCTCGGCGGGACGGTGGTGATGGACGGGCACAGCCTGCCCGCCCTGATCCCGGCCGCCTGGATGGTGCTGGTCGCGACCGTGCTCGCCTACCTGACCGGCGTGGTCTCCGTCGGGTACCTCTCGCCGCCGGTCGCCGGGGTGGTGGCCAACCTGGAGGCCGTGGTCGCCACCGTGCTGGCCTGGGTCCTGCTCGGCGAGCACCTGGGGCTGCCGCAGGTGGTGGGCGGCCTGCTGGTGCTGGCGGGCGCCTTCGCGGCGCAGACGAGCAAGCCGTCGGCCGCCGTGGAGGCGGGGGCCTCTGCAGGGGCGGAGCCGGGTGCGGGTGCGGGGGCGGAGCCGGGTGCGGCCTCGGGTGTGGACGGTGGTTCCGTTCCTTCCGGTGCCACTGCCTCACGTGCCACTGCGGCGGCCCGGGAGCGGGTGGCCGCCGCCGACCGCGGGGTCAGCGGCCGGTCCAGCCGAACCAGTCGAGGTGACTGAGCGGCCACACCACGGCCGACACCGGACCGACCACGTTGTCCACCGGAACGGCGCCGCCGCCCGGCCCCTGCCGGTGCCAGCGGGAGTCCGCCGAGTCACTGCGGTGGTCACCCTCGACCCAGATGTAGCCCGAGGGCACCTTCACCGGGCCGAAGTCCATGCCCGCGCAGGAGTCGTCGCCGGGGTGCAGGTACGGCTCGTCGACCTTCCTGCCGTCGACGGTCAGCGTGGTGCCCGCGCACTGGACGGTCTGGCCACCGGTCGCGATGACCCGCTTGACCAGGTAGTTGTCGTCCTTCGGCGGCACCAGCCCGACGAAGCTCAGCACCGAGCTCACGGCGTTGGTGAGCGGGTTCGAGTCGACCGGCTGCGGCGGCAGCCAGTTCCCCGGGTCCTTGAACACCACCGGCTGCCCCTGCTCCGGCGTCCAGCCGGTCAGCGGCGCGAGCTTGTTCACGCCGACCCGGTCGCCGACCCGCAGGGTGTTCTCCATCGACCCGGACGGGATCGTGAAGACCTGGAACAGACAGGTCTTGATCAGCAGCGCGACCACCAGCCCGACCGCCGCCATCGCCGGCAGCTCGATCCACCACGGCCGGGGACGGCGCCCCGCCCGACGGGCCTTGCGGCCGCGCGATCCGCCGTTCCGACCGCGGGCCCCGGCCCGGCCCCCGGGCGCGTCCCCCTGGGCATGCCGGTCGCCCGGGCCCTGCTGGCCGTACGGGCTGTCCGGGTCCTGCCGGCCGTGCGGGCCGTACGCTCCCTGCTGGTCGTACCGGCCGTGCTGGGCGTCCCGGGCGGCTGGTACGCCGGGGACGGCGGGTTCGCTGGGAGCTCCGCCGGGCGTTTCGGGCAGGTTCACCGCCATCGTCGCTGCTCCACCTCTCCGGCTGGGGAAAGTTGCACGCTACGCCAACCGGGGAGCCTCGGGAAATCCGGTGTTTAGCCGCGCCCGACATCGCCGCCTGTGCCTTCGGACGCCGGGCGCCGCGCTCAGTGCCCTCAGGCGCGGGCGATGGCCTCGTGGTGGCGGATCACCTCGGCGATGATGAAGTTCAGGAACTTCTCCGCGAAGACCGGGTCGAGCTTGGCACCGGCAGCCAGCTCCCGCAGCCGCTTGATCTGGTCCCGCTCCCGCGCAGGGTCCGCCGGCGGCAGCTTGTGCTCGGCCTTGAGCCGACCGACCCGCTGGGTCGCCTTGAAGCGCTCGGCCAGCATGTGGACCACCGCGGCATCGATGTTGTCGATGCTCTCGCGCAGGCTGGTCAGCTCCGCCCGTACCGCGTCGTCGATCCCCTCGGTCGCGCCGGCGTCGGGGGTCGTGGGCTGGTCCGTCATCGGGTCGGCTCCCGGTGTCTGGGATGGGCGCCCAGCCGTACGGCGGCCGGGCTCGGGCCCGGGCAAATCTAACAGGGCCTCCGGTCCGGACCGGCACCGTTCGGGGGAACCGTCCACCATCCGGACAGCCCTGCGGACCGTCCGGCACCCGGCCGCGCACCGGGGCTGCCCGTAGGCTGGTGCGTGCATGACCGGAAGTGACGACTCAGCAGTCCCTCAGCACTGGAGGAACCGATCGTGGCAACCACCCGCACCGCCCGCACCGCCTGGGAGGGGGACCTCCTCCACGGCAAGGGGCAGGTGACCTTCGCCTCCTCCGGGATCGGCGAGTACCCCGTCTCCTGGCCGGCCCGCGCCGAGGAGCCCAACGGCAGGACCAGCCCCGAGGAACTCATCGCGGCCGCCCACTCCGCCTGCTTCTCGATGGCCCTCAGCAACGGCCTGACCAAGGCAGGCAACCCGCCCGCCAAGCTGGACACCCGGGCCGAGGTCACCTTCCAGCCCGGCACCGGCATCACCGGCATCCACCTGACCGTCACCGGTGAGGTCCCCGGGCTGGACGAGGCCGGCTTCGTGAAGGCCGCCGAGGACGCCAAGGCCAACTGCCCGGTCAGCCAGGCCCTGACCGGCACCACCATCACCCTCACGGCCGAGCTCGCCTGACCGCCTCCCCGGCCCGTCCGGGGCGCACCCCGGCCGCGCCCCCGGCGCGCGCCCAGCGCCCGGGGGCGCGGCTTCGGCGCACGCCCTTCCGGCGCACCTCATGTGATGTGCACCGAAGGCGTCTGAACGTTCCGCCATGCATGATCCCAAACGGGGCGAATCACCCTGGCGGCGGTCACCGCGCGTTGTCGTCGCGGCCTATGATCGGCCGAAGCGCCCTGTTCTTCACCCCGGTCCCCGCGCGACAGCGCCCCACGGCGGACGCCCCGCAGCGGACCGACTCCGAGGACCCCGACAGAGTGCGGAGCCGGCCGCCGGAATCCCGACCGGCCAGGCAGACCATCGTCAAGCGTCAGCAGCGGACGGGAGCATGCCGTGCCGGGCCAGAACGAGGGGGCCGACGCACGCCGCCCAGGCGTGCGGCACAAGGAATCGTCACACCACCGCCACCTCGCCGCGCCGGTCCTCGATCCGGCGGGCCCGAGCGCGTCAGCTGCTCCTGCGGCCTCCCCGTCGGTCTCCCCGGTCGCGGGCTGCGGCACCCTGGAGGACCCGGGGCCACTGCTCTGCCCCACCTGCTCGGCCCCGTTGACCAGCGGTCCGCACCCGGACGCCGGCGAGGTCCCCGGCCGGGACGGCAACGGCGACGACCGACTGCTGGCGGCGCTCCGGGCCAGCGAGTCCCGGTTCCGGGCCGCCTTCTGCGACGCGGTCATCGGCATGGCCCTGATCGACCCCGAGGACCGGATCATCGAGGTCAACCCCGCCTTCGCCGCCCTGATCGGCCGTGGCGTCGGCGAACTGGTCCGCACCCACCTGCACGAGATCATCGACCCGGAGGGCATGCCGCCCCGGCTGTTCACCGACCTCGTCCACGGCCAGCGGGAACGGTTCCGCGTGGAGAAGCAGCTCAAGCACCGCGAGGGCCACACGGTCTGGAGCAAGGTGACCGTCTCGCTCATCCGGGACCCCGCCGGGCAGCCGCTGTACACCCTCGCGCTGGTCGAGGACATCACCGAGCAGCGCCGACTCGGCGACCGCCTGGAGTACCAGGCCCTGCACGACCCGCTGACCCGGCTGCCCAACCGGACCTACTTCTTCGAACGGCTCGACGCCGCCTGCCTCCCGGGCGGCGACGACCGCGGGAACCGTGGCGGCTCCGGCCGGCCGGTGGCGGTCACGGGGGAACGACGGGTGGGTGTCTGCTACCTCGACCTCGACGGCTTCGCGGCGATCAACGAGACCCTCGGCCACCACATCGGCGACCAGCTGCTGATCGCCGTCGCCGCCCGGCTGCGGCGCGGGCTCCCCGAACGGGACGCCCACCTGGTCGCCCGCATGGGCGGCGACGAGTTCGCCGTCCTGGTCGCCGACAGTGCCGGCAACGAGCAGCTGACCGCGCTGGCCGGACGGATCCTGGAGGTGCTGGAACGTCCCTTCGACGTCGCCGGGCACCGGCTGGTGGTCACCGCCAGCGTCGGCGTCGTCGAACGGTCGGTGCACGAGACCACCCCGACCGACCTGGTCAAGGACGCCGACGCGACGCTCTACTGGTCGAAGGCGGACGGCCGCGCCCGCTGGACCCTCTACGACCCGGACCGGGGTGCTCACCAGCTCACCCGGCAGCTGCTCGCCACCGCGCTGCGGCCGGCGCTGGAGCGCGGCGAGTTCACCATCGAGTACCAGCCGCTGGTCGGCCTGGCCGACGGCGCGGTGCGCGGCGCCGAGGCGTTGGTCCGCTGGCGCCACCCCCGCTACGGGACGCTCTCGCCCGACCGGTTCATCCCGCTCGCCGAGGAGTCCGGCGCCATCGTGCCGCTCGGCAAGTGGGTGCTGGAGGAGTCCTGCCGCCAGGCCCGACAGTGGCTCACCGAGTTCCCGGACACCGAGACCTTCGTGAGCGTCAACCTGGCGGCCCGCCAGATCTGGGACTCCGACGTGGTGGCCGACGTCGCCCGTGCCCTCGAACGCACCGGCCTGCCCGCCCGGCTCCTGCAGCTGGAGATCACCGAGAGCGCCCTGCTCGGTCCCGGCGGCCGCCCGCTCCAGGCCTTGCAGGCGCTCGCCGACATGGGCGTTCGGATCGCGATCGACGACTTCGGCACCGGCTATTCCAACCTGGCCTACCTCTCCCGGCTGCCGGTGCACGTGCTGAAGCTCGACGGGACGTTCATCGAGGGCTTCCGCGATCCGGCGCCCGCTCCGGGTGGGCACTCCACCGCTGGTGCGACTCCGACTGCTTCGCCGGCTGCGTCGGCTGCGTCGGCTGCGTCGTCGCCGGCTTCCTCGGCTTCTCCCTCGGCTGCGGCCCCGGCTGCGACCCCGGCACCGGCGGAGCGCCCGGCCCTCCCGGAGCTCCGCTCACGCCGCCGCGACGCGGACGAGCAGATCGTCGGCGCGATGGTCCAGCTGGCCCACACCCTCGGCCTGACCGTCACCGCCGAGGGCATCGAGAGCGCCGCCCAGGCGGAGCGGCTCCGGCTGACCGGCTGCGACACCGCCCAGGGCTGGTACTTCGCCCGCCCCGGCGAGGCCGAACTGGTCGCGGCCATACTCCGGAATGGCCGCCCCGCCCCGAGCGGCCGCTAGGCCGACAGGGCGGTAGCGTCACCGGAGGCCGTCACGGGGCATCACCGGGGGGGGCACCCGGGGGGCTCAGGTGGTCGCCGTCAGGCCGTACGCCTCGGCGATCAGACCGTAGGAGCGGAACCGGGCCTCGTGGCCGTGGATGTGCGAAGTGACCATCAGCTCGTCCACGCCGGTCCGCTTGCGCAGCGACTCCAGGCCGTCCGCGACCTGGCCCGGGGCGCCCAGCACCACGTTGTCGAGCCAGCTGTCGATGAAGTCCGCCTCGACCGGGCTGTACGGGTACTCCTCGGCCTCCTCCGGGGTGGGGATCGGGCCGGGGTTGCCGCGCCGGAGCCGGAGCATGCCGAGGGCCGCGGAGCGGGCGAGGCGGCGGGCGGAGGTCTCGTCGTCGGCGGCGACGGCGCTCACGCCGATCAGCGCGTACGGCTCGCTGAGCACGACGGAGGGGCGGAAGGACGTCCGGTACAGGTCCAGCGCCGGGAGGGTGTTGGCGCTGCTGAAGTGGTGGGCGAAGGCGAACGGGAGGCCGAGCCGGCCGGCCAACTGGGCGCTGAATCCGGAGGACCCGAGTAGCCAGACCGGCGGACGGCCCTCGCCCTTGGGAACGGCGGTCAGCCGCTCGTACGGGTGGCCGGAGGGGAAGTCGCCGTCGAGGAAGTGGGTCAGCTCGGAGAGCTGCAGCGGGAAGTCGTCCGCTCCTTCCGCGTGGCCGCGGCGCAGCGCGCGGGCGGTGGCCGGGTCGGTGCCGGGGGCGCGGCCGAGCCCGAGGTCGATCCGGCCGGGGTGCAGGGCCTCCAGCAGACCGAACTGCTCGGCGATGGCCAGCGGGGCGTGGTTGGGGAGCATGACGCCGCCCGAGCCTAGCCGCAGCGTGGTGGTGTTGGCCCCGAGGTGGGCGAGCAGGACGGCCGGGGTCGAGCTGGCCACGCCGGGCATGCCGTGGTGCTCGGCCACCCAGAAGCGGTGGTACCCCCACTGCTCGGCCTGGCGAGCCAGCTCGGTGGTGGCGGCCAGGGCCTGGCCGGGCGAGTAGCCGACGCCGACGGTGGCCAGGTCGAGGATCGAGAGCGGAGCGGGCGCCGTGCCGCGGGCGGTGCCCCGTATCGCCTCACCGGTCCGCGGGTCACCGGTCCCCGGTGCGGTTCGGTGCTCCTGCTGGTCCTCGGTGGTCATGCCGTCCGCCCTCCTGGCTGTCCTTGGTCCGGCTCTCCTCCGAGCCGGCCGTCGTGGGCGGCCGCGCGGGTCTCGGACGGCCCGCCGGTCGCTGCTGCCGACGGGGGTCAACCACGGTCACGGGCTGGCTGTTCCCGGGCCGGCCGCTCGATCCGAGCGCGGCCGGTGCGGCCCGAGGTACGGCCCGGGTCGCTGGCCGGGGTGCGGCTTGACCGGTTCAAGCATGTGGGGCGACCCCGGCGGTTCGGACGACGGAGAGCCAGTACGCCGATGCGGCTGGCGACTTCATGCCAGGGTCGGGAAGTCGCCAGCCGGAGCGCTCGCGACCGGCGACCGGCTTCGGGCAGGGTGGTGATCAGGAACGGGTCACCGAGCGGGTCCTCGTTCCGTCGGCAAGATCGTCGGGCTGGACCAGCGCCGAACGATCCCTGCGAGCCTTCGGCGCGGCACCCCGCCCCGGGGGCTCGTTCCGTTTCCGGCGACCTCCGCCCGCGACGCCCGGGGACACCTCACCGGAGCACCTCACCGGCCCGTGAGCTGCGGCCGACCGCCGTGAGCTGCGGCATACCGGGGTGCTTCATGGCATGAAAAGTCGAGGCGCTAGCGTTGGCTCAGCAGCCACCTGCTCCCCCAGGGCGGCGTGGAGGGAGTAAGGCCTTGAATTTCGTGGCGGCGATCGGATCCTCGTGGATCTGCGCCCTTGCGCTCTTCGCCGTACTCGGCGACGCCCTGCTCCCCTTCATCCCGAGCGGAACGCTGGTCATCCTGGCCGTGCTCAAGACGGCGCCGATCAACGGCGCCCCCGTGCTGCTCGGCCTGGGTGTGGCGGTGGCCTCCTTCCTCGGCGACCTCCTGCTGCTCCACCTCGCCCGGCGCGGCGCCCCGCTGCTGCAGCGCCGCCTCGCCCGGCGCCCGCGACTGGCGGCCAGCGTGGCCCGGGTCCAGCAGTCACTGGTCGAGCGCCCCCACGGCGGGGCGGCCGCGATGGTGGTGGTCGCACGGTTCGTGCCGGCCGGGCGGACCGTCCTGGACCTGGCCATCGGCCACTCCCCCGCCCATCCGCACCGCTTCCTGCACTGGTCGGCGCTGGCGGCGCTGATCTGGGCCGCCTACATAGTGACGCTGGGCTGGCTGAACAGCCACTGGTTCAACACCGCCTGGCTGAGTCTCGCGGTCTCCTGCGCGGCGGCCACCGCCGTCAGTACCGCGATCGCCCGAATAGTGCGCCGCCACCGGCGGCTGGCCGCGCTCTGACCGGCCCCGGGGCGACCGACGCCTTCCGGCCACGGGAGGCTGTGAGGAGCATAATTTTCCCTTACGGGCGACGACCCGCACCGAGCGCTGACGAACTCTGACCGAGCCGGGTAGGGCGGCGGTACCGTACCTCCCGGACGTCGCGCAGTGTGAAGCGTCACAGGACCGCAACAGATGACGACCCCCTGCAGCCCAGCCTGCCACCCCCGACGTGTTGACTGTCGTCGGAGCCCGGGGGCCTTGGTAGCCGCTGCGGCGACATGACATGCTATCGGCGGAATACTCATCAATTGCCCGATTTGACCGGAGCGGCCCGGCGCCGCCCCCACCACCGGCGATCGGAACCCAGGGGAGACCATGACCAGCATCTCGCGCAGGACGGTGCTCAGTGCAACCGCCGCGACCGCAGCCCTCGGCGCGGTCGCCGCCTGTTCCAGCAGCGGATCCGGTTCGGGGCAGGACTCCACCTCATCTTCCTCCGGCGGCAGTGGCAAGGCCGGCCAGAGCGGCACCGCTGACCCGACCCAGGCCGTGGTGCCCAAGGGCACTCCGATCGGCGACGGATCCAACGCGGACACCGGTCCGCAGCCGAACCAGCCCAAGCCCGAGAAGCTCAAGCCGGGCGAGCGCCCGCCGCAGTTCGTGGTGTTCTCCTGGGACGGCGCGGGCGGCACCGACGACGGCCAGTTCCCCCGCTTCCTCAAGCTGGCGGAGCAGTACAAGGCCACGATGACCTTCTTCCTCTCCGGCATCTACGCCCTGCCCAAGGGCAAGTCCCAGATGTACCACCCGCCGAAGCACGCGGTCGGCGCCTCCGACATCCCTTACCTCTCGGACGGCGCGGTCAAGAGCACCCTCAAGCTCGTCAGCCAGGCCTGGCTCGCCGGGCACGAGATCGGCACCCACTTCAACGGGCACTTCTGCTCCAGCCGTCCGGACAAGAACGGGGTCAACATGTGGACCCCGGACGACTGGCAGAGCGAGATAGACCAGGCGATCGCCTTCGTCACCCAGTGGCGCACCAACACCGGCTTCACCGACGTCGACCCGCTCCCCTTCGACTACAAGAAGGAGCTCGTCGGCGGCCGCACCCCGTGCCTGGAGGGGCAGAAGGCGCTGCTGCCGACCATCGCCAAGTTGGGCTGGAAGTACGACGCCAGTTCCTCGGGCGGCCTCCAGATATGGCCGCAGAAGGTGCAGGACGGCAAGATCTGGGACTTCCCGCTGCAGTCCATCCCGTTCCCCGGGCACACTTTCCAGGTCCTGTCGATGGACTACAACATCCTGGCCAACCAGTCCAACGGCAGTACCAAGGGCGACCCGTCCAAGTACGGCGACTGGCGCACCCAGGCCACCAACTCCTACCTGGCCGGCTTCGAGCGCGCCTACAACAGCAACCGGGCGCCGTTCTTCATCGGCAACCACTTCGAGCAGTGGAACGGCGGCATCTACATGGACGCCGTCGAGGAAACCCTCAAGGCCATCGCGGGCAAGCCCGAGGTCCGGCTGGTCTCCTTCCGGCAGTTGGTCGAATGGCTGGAGGTGCAGGACCAGTCGACCCTGCGCAAGCTGCGCACGCTCAACGTCGGCCAGGCTCCGTCCGGCGGCTGGGAGAGCTTCCTCGGCGCGGCGGGCTGACCCGACCGGTCCGGCCGACGGGGTGTTCGCACCCCGTCGGCCGTTTGCCGTTCCTTGGCTCCGGCGCCCGCTGTGTCGTTGCCCTGCTGCTCCGTCGCCCTCTGTTCCCGGCCGGGTCCCCCTACCCGGCGGTTGGGACGTCCGCGAGCAGCTTGCGAACGATGCGGTCGGCTCCCGCCTCGCTCCAGAGGATCGAGTAGTGGTTGGCGTCCGGCACTAGCGAGGCCGGCACCCGGTCACGGTCCAGCCCGGACAGCCCGATCCGCTGGTGGTCGTAGAGGCCCTGCGGCTCGTTGAGCAGACCGCGCTCCGCCCAGAGCAGTTCGGCCGGGCAGGGCAGCCGGTGCACTGCGCCGGCCGCCTCCTGGTCCAGCAGGACCTGGGCCCCGTCGGTCTGCACAGCCTCCAGCACGCAGGAGGAGCGCAGTTCGGGCTCGGTGCCGACCAGGTCGCGCTGGATGTAGGCGTCGATCCCGTCGGACCAACTGCCGTCGAAGGCCGGGTGGCGCTGCCAGAACTCCCGGTAGGCCGCGCGGTCCGGGAAGGTCATCGACAGCCGGGCCAGCGCGGGGCCGAGCACCGCGGCCAGGGCATCCTCCTCGCGCACGCCCTCCGGGAGCGGGAAGCTCAGCGCACCGTCCACCAGCAGTACCCGGCGGACGAGTTCGGGGTGCCGGACGGCGGCCAGGGCAGTGACCCAGGCGCCCATCGAGTGGCCGACGACCACGACCGGCCCCGTGCCGAGGGCGGCGATCAGCGCGGCCACGTCGTCGGCGTGCCGGGCGAGCCCGTACGGTCCTGAGACCGAGCGGCTGGCGCCGCGGCCCCGCAGGTCGGGCGCGAGCAGGGTGGCTCGCCCGGCGAGCCTGCGGGCGACCTCGTACCAGGCGAAGCCGTTGGCGGTGATGCCGTGCACCGCCACGACCGTCGGGGCTCCCGGGCGGTCGGCGGGCCACCGCAGGACGGCGAGGTCCCCGCCGGGCACGGGGACGGTCAACTCCTCGGGCGTCAGGAACGGCTGGCTCACGCGGGGGTACCTCCGGTGGGACGGGCGGCGGGCACGCCGGTCGGCGTGCGGACCGAACGGGCGGATCGGGCGGCGCGGATGCGGCCGGGCAGTCCGGCCAGGCCGCCGGGGAGCAGGTAGACCACGGCGACGAACAGGGTTCCCAGCAGGAAGAGCGGTTGGGAGAGCGGCACGCGCAGCACCGCGGGCAGGTCGGCGACGGCGGTCGAGTTGGCGAGGTCGCCGAGCCGGTGGCCGGCCCAGGTGTAGAGCACCCCGCCCAGGAGCGGCCCCCAGCGGGTGCCCGAGCCACCGAGGACCACCATGACCAGCAGCGCGAGCGTGGCGTCCGAGCCGGCGGCCTGCGGGGTGGCTCCGCCGGTGAGCAGCAGGTAGACCACTCCGCCCAGTCCGGCGAGCGCTCCGGACAGTACGAAGGCGACCAATTTGTAGCCGTAGGGCCGCAGTCCGAGCACCTCCACCCGGCGCTCGTTCTCCTTGACTCCCTCCCAGACCCGGCCGGCCGGGGAGTTGACGGCCCAGTGGACCGCGGCGACCGTCAGCACCAGGTAACCGACGGTGATCCAGTAGAGGTTGGCGGTGTTCTCGATCCCGAGCAGGCCGGACGGCAGCAGGTCGGCCGGGGCGGAGCGGCCCTCCTCCCCGCCGGTGACACCACCGGGGTTGCGCTGGACGAGGATCGCACCGGCCTGGGCGAAGGCGAGGGTGACCATGGAGAAGCCGATTCCGGTGACTCGCAGGCTCACCGAGCCGAGCACCAGGGCCAGCAGCACGGTGCAGACGACGCCGAACGCCGCTGCGGCGGCGAACGGGAGTTGCAGTTCGAGCATGCCGAGGTCGGTGGCGTAGAGGCCGGTCGCGAAGTAGAGCGCGTGGCCGAAGGAGAGCAGTCCGGTGCGACCGAGCAGGAGGTCGTAGCCGGTGGCGAGGGCCCCGTAGAGCAGGCACAGGGCGATGAGTTGGAGACTTCCCGGGCTGCCGAGCGGGCCGTCGAGCAGTCCCGGGACGGGAAGCGCACTGTATGGGGCGACAAGGAGCGTGATCAGCAGGGCGATCGGCCACCAGCGTAGCGCTGCGTGCATCCCTGTCCAGCGATTAGTGACTGAATCACCTGTTCGAGGGATGGCGCCGGGCTCATCCGTGTGTTCACAATTGGTCCTGGCAAGGCTGGTGTCAGTCCCCCTTGCCACACTGGCGGTGTCGGTGGAGCTGGTGTCAGTCCCCTCTGTCGGCACGGCGGTCATGGCAGGGCCGGTGTCAGTCCCCCCTGCCGAGGTGGCTGCGCTGTGGGCGGCCGCGGGGCCACCGGTGCTCGTGATCGGAGTTTCGGCGCTCACGCGAGCCTCCCGGTGAGTCCACGAGGTCGGACCAGAAGCAGCACGGCGAGCAGGACGACGACCGAGAGGTCGCCGAGTCCGGCGCCGGTGTAATAGTTGGCGAACTGCTGGACGAGGCCGACGCCCACCGAGGCGGCGGCGGCCCCGGTCACGGAGCCCATGCCACCCATCACCACGACGACGAAGGCGAAGACGAGCAGGCTGGTTCCCTGACCGGGATTGACCGAACCGAAGTAGAGGCCGCCGAGGGCGCCGCCCAGCGCGGCGGCCGCCCCGCCGATGGCGAAGACGAGGGTGAACGCCCTCCGGACGTCGATGCCGAGCGCCGTGACCATCGCCCGGTCCTCGACGCCGGCCCGGACGATCAGCCCGTAGCGGGTGCGGGCGAGGAACAACCGAAGAGTGAGCAGCAACAGCGCGGCGGCGGCCACGAGCACGAAGCGGTTGACCGGGACGGTCGCACCGAGCACGTGCCAGGTGCCGGCCAGCAGGGCCGGCTGGGGGAAGGGGCGGGCGTCCGCGCCCCACATCCCCATGAGCAGGGCGGGTGCGGCGAGCCCGACCCCGACGGTGGCGAGGATCTGGTCGCGCGGGCGGCTGTAGAGCGGCCGGATCAGGAAGAGCTCGAGCAGGATGGCGGCGGCCGTCCCGACCAGAGTGCCGAACGGCACTGCGAGCCAGAAGGAGAAGCCGGCCTCCGTACCGGCCCACCATGTCGCATAGGCGCCGATGGAGAGCAGGGCGCCGTGCGCGAAGTTGAGCACGTCCATCAGGCCGAAGATCAACGAAAGACCGGAGGCAACCAGGAAGTACAGCGCGCCGAGACCGAGACCAGTGCAGGAAAGGAGAACGACGGTGTCCATCAGGGCTTCACCTCCGTGGTGACGACTGGGGCGGCGGCCGGAGAGGCCGCCGGGGAGGAGGAGGCGGGCCGGAGTCCGCCGGCGAGCGGGTACCGTGAGCCGACTCCGAGCAGGCGGCGGGCGGCCTCCTCGTCGGCCAACAACTCGGCGGTGTCGCCCCGGTGGGCGGTCCGACCGTCGGCCAGGACGGCGCAGGTGCCGGCCAGTCGGCGGACGAGCGCGAGGTTCTGCTCGACCAGGAGAACGGGCACGGCGTCTGCCGCTCGCGCCAGCACCTCAGCCACCTCCGAGACGATCTTCGGCGCCAGGCCCTTGGTGGGCTCGTCGGCGATGATCAGCCGGTTCCGATTGAGCAGGGTCCGGCCGATCGCCACCATCTGCTGCTGGCCCCCGGAAAGCGTCCCGGCCAACTGCCCGGCCCGCTGCTTGAGTTCGGGGAAGAGCTCGTGGACGAGCGCGTAGTTCGGCTCACCCGCACCGGCTCCACCCGAGGCTCCTCCCGGGGCTCCTCCCGGGGCTCCTCCCGGGGCTCCGCGCTCGGCGAGGCGGAGGTTCTCGGCGACCGTCAGGCCGGCGAAGATCCCCCGATCCTCGGGTGCGAAACCGATGCCGTGACGGACCACCAGGTGCGTGGGAAGAGAGGAGGTTTCAGCGCCGGACAGGCGAATGCTTCCGGTGCGCGGCACCAGGCCCATGACGGCCTTCACGGTGGTGGTCTTGCCTGCGCCGTTGCGGCCCAGCAATGCGGTGACTCCGGCGGAGGCCACGTCGAAGTCGACACCGTGCAGGATGTGCAGCCCGTCGATGACCACCCGTAGGTCGCGGACGGAGAGGAGGGGTTCGACAGCGGACGAGGACGAGGAAGAAGAGGAGGACGATTGGGCGGAGGAGAACGGAGAGGAGGTCACAGCGCCTCACCCAAGTAGGCCTGTTGCACGGTCGGGTCGGCCATCACGGTTTCGGGAGTGTCGAGGGCGAGCAGGGTGCCGTGGTGCATCACCGCCAAGCGGTCTGCCAGGCCGAGCAGGACGTCCATGTGGTGCTCGACCATCAGGACGGTCCGGCCGAGCTCACGGTGTACGGAACGGATCAGTTCGGTGAGGGCCGGCACCTCCTCCGCGCTGACGCCTGCCATCGGCTCGTCCAGCAGGATCAGCCTCGGGTCGGAGACGAGCAGGACAGCGAGCTCCAGCTTGCGCTTCTCGCCGTAAGAGAGCGCTCCGGCCAAGGTATCGGCGCGGTGGGTGAGTTCGGTGCGCTGCAGGGTGTCGGCCACCTGCTCCGGGTAGCGGTCGGCGCGGCGCCAGAGGCGGTACGAGGCTCGCGGTTCGGCTGCCGCCTGGGCGGCCAGCCGGACGTGGTCGGCAACGGTCATCCCCGGCCAGAGTGAGGAGGTCTGGAAGGTGCGGCCGAGACCGCGGCGCGCCCGGGCGTGCACGGCCTCGGTGGTGATGTCCGTGCCGTCGAGGTGGAGGCTGCCATGAGTCGCCGGATAGATGCCGGAGATCAGGTTGAAGAGGGAGGTCTTGCCGGCGCCGTTGGGGCCGATCAAGGCGATGAACTCGCCTTCGCCGACCGAGAAGGAGACGTCCTCGACGACCGGCACACCGCGGACGGACCAGCCGAGCCCGTCCAGTCGCAGCACCGCAGCGGAGGAACGCGCCGTGGAGGAACGCGCCGCGGAGGAACGAGGAATGGAGGACTGCGGCAGGGAGGAGTGTCGCGCGGAGGCCGGAGGAGTGGAGGCAGCGGGAGCGGGCATCGGGATCAGCCCGCCATCGGGGTGACCGGGGGCGCCACCTCGTCCCCGGTCAGGGTCTTCTCCACCGAGGGCTTGGCGGCGGCCCCGGTGCCGGTCAGCCGGACCTGGAACATCGGCTGGAGGAGGGCGTGGTCCTCGGCGCGGACCGTGGTCCTGCCCTTGACCCCGTCGAAGCTCCAGCCCTCCAGGGCCTTGACCATGGCCGAAGTGTCTTCGGCGGAGCCGTGGTTGGCCTCGACGGCGTGCACGATCATCTGGGCGGCGGTGAAGCCGTCCGGGGTGAAGATGTCGGGCTTTCCGCCCCCGGCGGTGACGGCCCCGGCCATGGCCTTCTCCGCCGGGGTGCCGGCGGCGCCGTCGAAGTAGTGGTCGAGGAAGGAGATCTTCTCGCCGGCCGGGCCGAACAGCGGGTAGGAGGCGGCCAGGTCCAGGCCGGTGACCACCTTGGTGTCGGTGAACACGTCCTGCTGGTTGAGGGCCGTCCACAGGGCCGACGCGGTGTCGCCGGCCCAGGCGACGAACAACAGGTCGGGTTTGGCGGTCTTGGCCTGGGTCGCGAAGGGGGTGAGGTCGGTGGCACTCGGCGGGGCGAGCACCTGTTCCACCGTCGCGCCCTGGGCACCGAGCACGGCCTTCACGGCAGCCACGTTGGCCTGCCCGAAGGCGTTGTCCTGAGCGAGCACGGTGACCTTCTTGCCCGTGGCGTCACCGATGAAGGAGGCCGCGGTCCTGATGTCCTGGTAGGACTGGCGGCCGGAACGGAAGGTGTACTTGTTCAAGCCGGTGACCTTGTCGGCGGCGGCCGGCCCGCTGATGAAGAGCACCTTGTTCTGGGAGGCGATCGGGCCGACCTGGAGGGCGGCACCGGAGGCGGTGGAGCCGGCCAGGACCTTGTAGCCCTTGCCGATCAGGTCCTTGGCGGCGGACACCGCCTTCGCCGGATCCCCCGCGTCATCCTGCTCCTCGAATTCGATCTTGTGCCCGTCAACCTCGCCGGTGCCCCTGGTCGCGTAGCTCAGGCCGGCCTTGAAGCCGTCCAGGTACTGCTTGCCGTAGGCGGCGAGCGGGCCGGTCTTGGAGTACACCAGGCCGACCTTGACCGGGGCCTTCGCGCCACCGTCGCCCCCTGGGGCAGTCCCGGCGGTGCCGGCCTTGGCGCAGCCGGCGGCGAGCAGGACGCACACCGCGACGGCGGCGAGCTTCCGTGCCGGGTCGGCGGTCAGGGGCCGGCCCGGGCGGGCGCCGGAGGCGGTCCTGGTGGGGACTGTGGTGCTGCGCATGGTGACCGACTCCTGGAGGTGCGGCGGGGTGGATGCCGGAACCGTAGGTGTGCGGTGGGACCGGCGACATGTGCCCGGTCGACGTAGCAGCCCGCCGTGATGTGGCACCCACCGACATACCGCCGGCCCGACGTCGCGCTCCGGGCATCCGGATGTGGCCCACCGACACGGCACCGCGCCCGTCCATGGCGGTGGCCGCCATGGCTGCGGCGCCCCGCGCCCGGCGACGGTGGAAGGGCCGCGGTGCCGGACGGGTACGGCTCCCGGCTGCCGGCCTCGCCACGGCCCCGCGCGCGGCACGCCGCTCCCCTCCCACACCCCCATGAGGTAATCCCTTGGACAAGGTCCTGGACTCCCCCACCGCCGCAGTCGGCGACATCCCCGACGGCGCGGCACTGGCCGTCGGCGGCTTCGGCCTCTGCGGCATCCCGAGCACCCTGATCGGCGCCCTGGTGGCCACCGGCACCACCGGGCTGCGCGTGGTGTCGAACAACTGCGGAGTGGACGACTGGGGGCTGGGCCTACTGCTACGGGCGGGCCGGATCGCCCGGATGACCTCCTCGTACGTCGGCGAGAACAAGGAGTTCGCCCGGCAGTACCTCTCCGGGGAGCTGGAGGTCGAGCTGACCCCGCAGGGCACGCTGGCCGAGCGGCTGCGGGCCGGTGGGGCCGGCATCCCGGCGTTCTTCACCCCGGCCGGGGTCGGCACCCAGGTCGAGGAGGGCGGGCTGCCCTGGCGCTACGCGGCGGACGGCTCGGTGGCGCTGGCCTCACCGCCCAAGGAGGTACGGGAGTTCGGCGGCCGTCGGTACCTCCTGGAGCAGGCGATCACCGCGGACTTCGCACTGGTCCGGGCCGAGGTGGCGGACCGGCACGGCAACTGCGTGTTCCACGCGACCGCGCGGAACTTCAACCCGCTCTGTGCGGCGGCGGGCCGGATCACCCTGGTCGAGGCGGACCGGATCGTCGACCCGGGCGAGCTGGCCCCGGGCGCGGTGCACCTGCCCGGGGTGTACGTCGACCGGATCGTGGCCGCCGATCCCGAGGACCGCCGCATCGAGCGCCGGACCGTCCGCCCCGCCCTCCAGGAGGTCTGAACCGATGCCCGCCCCCAGTACCCCCAGTACCCCCAGTGCCCCCGTCGCCGACACCCCCGTCCCCCGCACTCCCACCCCCGTCGCAGACACCCCCGTCGCAGACACCCCCATCGCCGGCACCCCCGTCCCGGCCCCCGACATCCCCACCCCCAGCACCCACGCCTCCACCCCCACCCCCGCCCCGCTCGATCCGCGCAACGCCCTGGCCGCCCGCGCCGCCCGGGAGTTGCGCGACGGGCAGTACGTCAACCTGGGTATCGGCCTGCCCACCCTGATCCCCAACCACCTCCCGCCGGACGTGCGGGTGGTGCTGCACTCGGAGAACGGCATCCTCGGCGTGGGCCCGTACCCGGCGGATGGTGCCGAGCACGCCGATCTGATCAACGCGGGCAAGGAGACGGTGACGGTCGTGCCCGGGGCCTCCTACTTCGACTCCGCCTCCTCCTTCGGTATGGTCCGGGCCGGTCGGATCGACGTCTCGGTGCTCGGGGCGATGCAGGTGTCGGCCACCGGGGACCTCGCGAACTGGATGATCCCCGGCAGGATGGTCAAGGGCATGGGCGGCGCGATGGACCTGGTGCACGGCGCCCGCCGGCTGATCGTGGTGATGGAGCACACCGCCCGGGACGGTTCTCCGAAGATCGTCCGGGAACTCTCACTTCCCGCCACCGGCAGGCGGGTCGTGGACCGGATCGTCACCGACCTGGCGGTCGTCGACGTGACCCCGGACGGGCTGCACCTGGTGGAGACGGCCCCGGGCGTGAGCCCCGCCGAGGTGCGGGCGGCCACGGACGCCACCCTGCTGCCGCCGCTCTGACCGCTGCCGCACGCCGCCCCGTTTCCGAATTTCCGCTGCATTAGCACCATCACGAGCCAGAGTGGCCGGGAACCGTGGTTTCTTCACGCTTGAGCGGTGATCGTCGTGCGGTCCTGTTGCCATCAGCGTTACGCTCCGGGAGAGTTGAGCAAGCCCAAGGGTCCCATCGCATCCGGAGGGGAAGCTGGATGGCGCACCGGGATCCCGCATTCGAAGCCGCCGTGCAGGCCCACAACTGAACCGGTCGCACACACTCCACGTGCCGGGCCCCGCTCATGGGATTCCCGGCACCGGAGTGCGTGTTGGACAGCCCGGAAACTGTGGGACGGACCGCAGTTCACCGGGCCGTGTTCTATCCGCGCAACTCCGGGGCGACTCCGGGGCGACTCCGGGGCGAGGCGGGCAACGCCGAGCACAGCACCTCGCAATACTCCGGGGGGAGCACGCCATGACCACACCGTCCTCGCGACGAAGGGACGCCGGGCCGGCCGGGACCCGAGGCGGCCACCGAGGCGCCGCACGGCTCGACGAGGCCGTGCTGAGCGATCTGCCGGTACCGGAAGCCCCGTACGACTACGGCCACTTCAGCCGCCTGGCCGGCCCGGCGGTCGATCCGGACGAGGACCGGGAGCTCGGTGGCGGTGTCTACCGCGCCGAGCCGGGCGGCATCCGGGACCCCGTGGGAACAGAGCCGGCCACGCCGTACCGCGTCCAGTACCGCAGCCTGCTGCGCCACGAGCCGCACCGGGCCCGGGCCGCCCTGCTGCTGGTGGCGGCCCCGTTGGTGGAGGCGATACTGCTGGTCTGGCTGCTGTTACCGGAGCACTGGCCGGAGCGCCTCGACGAGACCAACGTCCTGGTGCTGCTCGGAGACAAGGTGATGATCGGGATCATCGCGGTGGTCGAGGTGTTCCGGCTGGTCAACGTGGTCTCCAACGCCCACGCCACTCTGGTGGCCCGCGATCCGATACCGGTGACGCCGGAGCCCGGCACCCGGGTCGCGTTCCTCACCACCTGCGTGCCGGGCAAGGAGCCGCCGGAGATGGTCCGGGCCACTCTGGTGGCGGCCACCGCCGTCCGGCACGAAGGACCTTACGAGGTCTGGCTGCTGGACGAGGGAAACGATCCTGCAATGCGGGCCCTGTGCACCGAGCTGGGAGTCCGCCACTTCAGCCGCTCCGGCCGCCCGCACTGGAACCAGCCGAAGGGGCGCTTCCGCGCCGGGACCAAGCACGGCAACTACAACGCCTGGCTCCAGGCCCACGGCGACGACTACGACTTCTGGGTGTCCGTCGACACCGACCACGCCCCGCTGCCCGACTTCTGCGAGCGCATGCTCGGCTACTTCCGCGATCCGGACGTGGCATTCGTGGTCGGCCCCCAGGTGTACGGGAACTACCGCAGCTCCGGCTCGGCCGTCACCAAATTCTCCGAGAGCCAGCAGTACCTCTTCCACGCCCTCGTCCAACGCGCCGGAAACCGTTACGGCGCACCGATGTTCGTCGGGACCAACAACGCCGTCCGAATCCGCGCGCTCCAGTCGATCGGCGGGTTGTACGACTCCATCACCGAGGACATGGCGACCGGCCTGGAGTTCCACCGGAGCCAGAACCCGGAGACCGGAGAACGCTGGAAGTCCGTGTACACCCCGGACG
Organism: Kitasatospora sp. NPDC017646; assembly: GCF_044329365.1. NCBI lineage: Bacteria > Bacillati > Actinomycetota > Actinomycetes > Kitasatosporales > Streptomycetaceae > Kitasatospora > Kitasatospora sp. NPDC017646. The sequence goes on from NZ_JBIRJC010000012.1 coordinate 90,403, forward strand.
TGCTCGCGGTGGGCGAAGGACCGTCCTCCTGGACCGACTTCTTCTCCCAGCAACTGCGCTGGAGCCGCGGTACCTACGAGACCCTGCTCACCCAGTACTGGCGGGTGCTCTGGCGGCTTTCGCCCGGCCGGCTGCTCAACTACTCACTGATGGTGGGCTTCTACCCGATGGCGGCGCTCACCTGGCTGCTCGGCGGGGTGTCCAGCGTGCTCTACCTGGGCTTCGGCGCCTCCGGCGTCCACGTCTCCTCGGAGATCTGGATGATGCTCTACAGCGACGCCGCCGCGCTCCAACTCCTGCTCTACACCTGGAACCGCAAGCACAACGTGAGCCCGCACGAGCCGGCCGGCTCCTCCGGGGTCGCGGGCATGGTGATGTCGGCGGTCTGCGGCCCGGTCTACGCGGCCTCGCTGCTCCAGGCGCTGGTCCGCCGCCGCGGCCGCTTCGTGGTGACGCCCAAGGGCCGCTCCGCCAGCACCGACCGACTCGGCACCTTCCGCTACCACCTCTTCTGGACACTGGTGTTCGGGGGCGCCGTCGCCGCGTCCTTCCACACCGGTTACGACCACGTCGCGATGCGCACCTGGGCCTGCATCGCCCTGGTCCTGACCATACTGCCGCTGCTGATCTCGGCCGGCGACGCCGTCCGCCGCCGCCGTACCCGGCCCACCGCCACCCTCACCGTGACCGGCGGCCCGTCGGCCACCCCGAGGGTCGTCCTGGAGAAGCGCCGCCCACGCCATGCCCGCCGTGCCCGCACCGGCGGCCCAACCGCCGACGACACCCCGGCCCTCCACACCTCCACGCTCGACACGCCCCCGCCCGACGCCCTCGCGCTCGACACCCCCACCCTCCAGCTCCGCCTGACGGCCACCCGCCCGACCCCGCCGGGAGCGGCACGCCCACCCACTGAGCACGCCCACTGAGCACGCCGACCCACTGAGCCAGTCCCGCCCGCCTCCCGAGGGGAGCACCACCGTGAAGATCCACAAAGCCGGCCGCACCAAGCGCCTCGCCCTCGGCAGCACGGTCGCGCTGACCGTCGCCGGGATGAACGCCCCGGCCGTGCTCGGCTTCGCCAGTGCCCAGTACCACCAGTACGTGATCAACCGCCCCGAGTACAAGGCGCAGTACGGCCACTGGCAAGCCCTGACGCTGCCCGCCGAGTTCCGGGTCAACGCCGTCCACGCCACCCTGCTGCGCACCGGCAAGGTGCTGATCGTGGCCGGCTCCGGCAACGACGAGAAGCAGTTCGACGCGGGCACCTTCAAGAGCCTGCTCTGGGACCCGGCGAAGAACACCTACAAGCTGGTACCCACCCCCGCCGACATGTTCTGCGGTGGTCACGCCTCCCTCCCGGACGGCCGGGTGCTGGTGGCCGGCGGCACCCAGCGGTACGAGAAGCTGGACGGCGCGGTGAAGAAGGCGGCCGGCGTGATGCGGGTGCGCAACGAGAGCCCGGAACGCGACCACACCTTTCCCAAGGGCACCGTCTTCGTCGCCCCCAACGGCCGCGAGTACGCCAGCACCGTCCAGGTGACCGTGCCCGCCGCGACAAAGACCGGCGCCGGGAAGCAGACCGTGGTCACCGCCGGCGAGCAGCACGTGTTCGTCGAGGCGGTCGGCGAGGGCCCGGGCTCCGTGACCAACTCCCCGGCGCAGTACCGGATCAAGGGCCTGACCGGCGCGGACGCCCACAACCTGTACGGGCAGAGCGAGAAGCTGACCCTGGACAAGCAGGACTACCAGGGCATCCGCTCCGCCTTCGAGTTCAACCCGGAGACCGAGCTCTACGAGCAGGTCACCGACATGGCGCACGCCCGGTGGTACCCGACCCTGACCGGGCTGGGCGACGGCCGGGTGGTCACCGTGTCCGGCCTGGACGACACCGGGCAGATCCTCGACGGCAACGACAACGAGGTCTACGATCCCGGGTCCAGGACCTGGACCAAGGCCCCCGACCGCTACTTCCCGACCTACCCGTCGATCTTCCTCACGGCCACCGGCAAGCTCTTCTACTCCGGTTCCAACGCGGGCTACGGTCCCGCCGACAAGGGGCGCGAGCCCGGCGTCTGGGACCTGTCGAACAACTCCTTCCGGCCAGTCCCCGGCCTGCGCGACCCGGTTCTGACCGAGACCTCCTCCTCGGTGCTGCTGCCGCCCGCGCAGGCGCAGAAGGTCATGGTGCTCGGCGGCGGCGGGGTGGGCGAGTCCCCGCTGTCCACGGCCCGCACCGACATCGTCGACCTGACGGCGCGCGAGCCCGCCTTCACCCCTGGCCCGGACCTGCCGGCCGGCGGCACCCGCTACCTCAACAGCGTGATCCTCCCGGACGACACCGTGTTCACCACCGGCGGCTCCAGCGGCTACCGCGGCCGGGGCAAGAGCGACCTGCTCAAGGCGCAGGTGTACCACCCGGATTCCAACACCTTCAGCACCGCCGCCGAGCCCAGCGTGGGCCGCGACTACCACTCCGAGGCGCTGCTGCTGCCGGACGGCCGGGTCGCCGTGCTGGGCTCCAACCCGCTGTTCGCGGACAAGGCCGAGACCCAGCCGGGCGGCTTCGAGCAACGCATCGAGATCTACACCCCGCCCTACCTGTACCACGGCGACCGCCCGGAGGTGACCGCCGCGCCGGCGTCGGCGAAGCTCGGCGGCACCCTGCGGGTCGGCACCGCCGAGCCGGACGCGGTGACCACCGCCAAGCTGATCCGGCCGAGTTCGGTGACCCACGTGACCGACGTCGAACAGCGCTCGGTCGCCCTGGACATCACCGGGCGCGGCGCCGACGGGGTCTCGCTCACCCTCCCGGGCAACCCGAACCTGCTGCCGCCCGGCTGGTACATGCTTTTCCTGACGGACGCCGCCGGCACCCCGTCGGTCGCCCGCTGGGTCCAGGTCACGGGCTGACCGCGCGAGCGCTCAGTGCGCCGCCTGCGCCAGTCCGAGCGCGTACGGCAGCCAGAACTGGCCCGCCGGGGGCTCGCCGCGGCCGCACTGGCCGTCCGACTCGCCCGGGTTCTTGATCCACAGGTAGGCGTCGACCCCGGGCCGGCCGGTCTCGGTGGTCGGCGCCTCGCCGAGCGCCCGGCCCGGCGGGTTGCACCAGGAGTCGGCGCCCGCCGAACCGTTGCCGCTGCGGCTGGTGTCGATGACGAAGTGCTTCCCGTCCAGGGCGGCGGCGAGCCGACTGCCGTACGCCACGTTCCGGTCGGTCGGGTAGAAGTTGGCGACGTTCACCGCGAAGCCGTCGGCCGCGGCGATGCCCGACTTGCGCAGCGCGGTGGCCAGGTCGTCCGGGTCGTGGGCCCAGCCGGGGTTGCCCGCGTCCAGGTAGACCCGGACGTTCGGACGCTTCTTCAGCTCCTGGACGGCGAAGGCCAGCAGGCCGTACCGCTCGGCCGCCAGGTCGCCCTTGACCCCGCAGTCGTCCAGGGTGTGGGCGACGGCGTCCGGCTCCAGCACCACCCAGGCCCTGCGGTCGCCGAGGGCCTGGGCGACGCCGGTGATCCAGGAGCGGTAGGAGGCTGCGTCGGTGGCGCCGCCGGCCGAGTACTGGCCGCAGTCCCGGTGCGGGATGTCGTACGCGACGAAGACGGCCGTGCGGCCCGCCTCGGTGGCCCGCCGGCTCACCTGGTCGGCGATCTCCCGGGCGCCCTGCTCCCCGAGCCACTGGGAGGACGGCTGGGCGGCGATCCGCAGCAGGGTGTCCGCCTCGGCCGACCGGCCCTGGCTGCGCAGGACGCCGACCTGCTGGGCGGCGTTGGTCCGGTCGGAGACGTAGAAGGCCTGCCCGGGAAGCTGGTTGAGGACCACGGGCCCGGCCGCCGGGCTACCAGCGGGGGTACCGGCGCCCGCCCCGGTCCCACTCGAACCGGTACCGCTCGGACCAGCGCCAGTGGAACCGGTACCGCTCGGACCCGCACCACTCGAACCGCCCGAGCCGCCACAGCCCGACACCGCCAGCACCACCACCGCACCGACCAGCGCGGCGCTCCACCGGCAAGCCCTGACGCTCCGAACCGTTCCTGCCCGTCCCACCCCGCGCACGTACCGCCCCTCCGAAGCCCGAAGCCCGACCCCCGCCCCAGGACCGGCCCGGCGACCGGTCGGCACCAGCTAAGCACACCCGACCCCGGCCGACGGCAGCCGTCGGTGAAGGACAAGTGGCCGTGGGCGAACGGGAATCCGACCCCGTCCACCCACGGCCACGCCGTCCCGTCCCGTCCCGTCCCGTCCCCCCAGACTCACCGCCGACCCGGCCCGGCTCCCCACCGGACCGGCCCCGGCTCGGCGTCAGCCCTGCTTCAGGTCCGGCACCCGCCAGTCGATCGGCTCGCCGCCGAAGTCGTCCAGCGCCGTGTTGATCTGCGAGAACGGACGGCTGCCGAAGAACAGCTTGGCGGACAGCGGCGACGGGTGCGCGCCCTGCACGACCACGTGCTTCTCGGTGTCGATCAGCGGCAGCTTCTTCTTGGCGTAGTTGCCCCACAGCACGAAGACCACCGGCTCCTCGCGAGCGCTCACCGCCTTGATCACCGCGTCGGTGAACTTCTCCCAGCCCTTCGCCTTGTGCGAGTTGGCCTCGTGCGCGCGGACCGTGAGCACCGCGTTGAGCAGCAGCACGCCCTGCTCGGCCCAGTGCATCAGGTACCCGTTGTCGGGGGCGGGGACGCCCAGGTCGGCGTCCAGCTCCTTGAAGATGTTGCGCAGCGACGGCGGCGTCTTCGTCCCGGGCAGCACCGAGAAGCTCATGCCGTGGGCCTGGCCGTTGTCGTGGTACGGGTCCTGACCGAGGACGAGCACCCGGACCTTCTCGTACGGGGTGGCCTCCAGCGCCGCGAACTCCTGGCCGCTCGGCGGGAACACCTCGTGCTCAGCGCGCTCGGCCGCCACGAAGGCCGCCAGCTCCGCGAAGTACGGCTTCTCCGTCTCGGCGCCCAGCACCTCGCGCCAGGACTCGGGCAGCTCCAGCCCGCCGCCCTCGCCGGCCTCGACCACGCCCGCCTCGACCGTGTCCGTCACGACATCTACCTCCCACACCGCGGCTGCTGCGCCGCCCGCCCTCTTACACCCCGAACGCTACACAGCCCCACCGACAACTCACTCCACGGGAGCCGACGGGGCGGGGGCAGGAGCCGACGGGGCAGGGTCAGGGGCAGGGCCAGCACCCGCCGCCCGCACCACCCGCACGTACTCCACCCCGTTGAGCACCACCAGCAGCACCGCCAGCACCCCCAGCACCACCAGCGCCGGCAGCCGCACCATCGCGGGCAGCAGCCCCAGTACCACCACCGCCGCGGCGATCCTGGTCGTCGACACCCGGCGGAACATCATCCAGCGGGTGTACCCGAAGGTCAGCAGGTACAGCCCGCACCCGCCGTACAGCAGCGCCACCGACCCGGCGCCGAGCGCCCGCCACGGGTCCGCGACCGTCTCCTCGAAGCCGACCGCCACCCCGATCACCCCGGCGGCCAGCGCCAGGTGCCCGTACTGGAAGATCCGCCGGACCACGTCCCGTCGCGAGTCGGCGACCTCCACCGCGTGCCGCATGGCGTCCGCCGCGAACACGAAGTACTGCCACCACAGCCCGGCCGAGATGGTGAACGCGGCCGCCACGGCGAACAGTTCGGGCAGGTCCAACCGGGCCGCGGCGGCCGAGCCGCCGATCCCCACGATCGACTCGCCGATCGCCACCAGCAGGAACAGCGCGAACCGCTCGGGCATGTGCGACGGGTGGTAGGCCACGTCCGCGAGCCGCCGCCGGAACACCAGCGGCGCGGACAGGTCGCAGAGCGCGGCCGCCGCCCACAGCACCAGTCGCGGACCGTCGGGCAGCAGCCCGCCGACCAGCAGCAGCGGCCCGCTGACCAGCACGCCCGCCCCGTACGGGCCCTGCCAGACGCCCGGGATGCGCACCAGCAGGAGCAGCAGCACCACCCGGGCCAGCCAGTACGCGGCACCGAGCAGAACGCCCCGGCGCCCGTACGCCCCGGGGACGGCAAGCGCCATGAACAGGCCGGTCAGTCCGACCAGCAGGATGCCGAGGCGGTCGCGCGGGTTGTCCACGTCCCGGATGTTGGCCTGCACGGTGGTGCCGACCCAGCACCAGTAGACCGGCACGAACACCACCAGGGCCCGGACCAGCCCGGTGAGGTCGTGCTGGTGGTGCAGCAGCGCGGAGACCTGGGTGATCGCGAAGACGAAGACCAGGTCGAAGTAGAGCTCCGCCCAGGTGACCCGCTTCTCCCCGGCCCCCGCCACTACCCCCGACGCGCTCGTCTCCCCCGTTTCGCCCGTCTCCCCCGTCGCACTCATCCGCGCCCTGCCTCCCCGCCCTGCGGCACCCGTTACGGAACGAGCCCCGCCCCGGCGCTCGGCCGGAACGGGGCTCGCGACTGCACCGCAGAGGCTAGACCAGCTCGATCAGGTCCGCGATCGACTTGACCACCCGGGTCGGCCGGTACGGGAAGCGCTCCACGTCGGAGGCGGAGGTCAGGCCGGTGAGCACCAGGATGGTCTCCATGCCGGCCTCCATGCCCGCGACGATGTCGGTGTCCATCCGGTCGCCGATCATCACGGCGGTCTCCGAGTGGGCACCGGCGGTGTTCAGCGCCTCGCGCATCATCAGCGGGTTGGGCTTGCCGACGAAGTACGGCTCGACGCCGGTGGCCTTGGTGATCAGGGCCGCGACCGAGCCGGTGGCCGGCAGCACGCCCTCGGTGGAGGGGCCGGTCTCGTCCGGGTTGGTGCAGATGAACCGGGCGCCCTGGTTGATCAGGCGGATCGCCTTGGTGAGCGCCTCGAAGGAGTAGGTGCGGGTCTCGCCGAGGACCACGTAGTCGGGGTTGTTGTCGGTCAGGACGTACCCGGCCTGGTACAGCGCGGTGGTGAGGCCGGCCTCGCCGATCACGTACGCGGTGCCGTTCGGCCGCTGGCCCGCGAGGAACTTGGCGGTGGCCAGGGCGGAGGTCCAGATGCACTCCTCCGGCACCTCCAGGCCCATCCCGGCCAGTCGGGCGCTCAGGTCGCGCGGGGTGTAGATGGAGTTGTTGGTGAGGACCAGGAAGGGCTTGCCGGACTCCCGGAGCCTGCGCAGGAACTCCTCCGCGCCGGGGATCGGCGTGCCCTCGTGGATGAGGACACCGTCCATGTCGGTCAGCCAGGACTCGATGGGCTTGCGGTCTGCCACGTGCGTGTCTCCCGAAGTGTTGCAGCGTCTTGCGTGGGGCCCTGACCCGGCACAGCCTAATCCGCGCAGGTGACCGGGGACAGGGACGTCCCGCTGGGCGGGATGCGGCAGCAGTGCGGCAGTCGTGCGACGGCCACCCGACGACCGCCCGACGACCGCGCAGCAGTCATGTGGTGCCCGTCCCGTGGAAACCGGGAGCAACCGGGCGCCTCGTGATTGAGTGGGCGGCATGAACCCGCAGACCCCCCGCGCCCCGCACGACCGCCCGCTGCGCGTCGGCCTGATCGGCTACGGCCTGGCCGGCTCCGCCTTCCACGCCCCGCTCATCGCCACCACCCCGGGGCTGAGGCTGGACGCCGTGGTCACCGCCAACCCGGAGCGCCGCGAGCAGCTGCGGCAGGAGCATCCCGACGCCCGCGCGGTCGACACCCCCGAGCAGCTGCTCGCCGACCCGGACGCTCTGGACCTGGTCGTCATCGCCTCGCCCAACCGCACCCACGCCCCGCTCGCCCGCGCCGCCCTGCGTGCGGGCCTGGCCACCGTGGTGGACAAGCCGCTGGCCGGCACCGCCGCCGAGGCGCTGGAGCTGTGCCGGCTCGCCGAGGAGCGGGGCACCCTGCTCTCGGTGTTCCAGAACCGGCGCTGGGACGGCGACTTCCTCACCGCGAGCCGGCTGGTGCGCGGCGGGGCACTGGGCAGGGTGCACCGCTTCGAGTCCCGCTTCGAGCGATTCCGCCCCAAGCCCAAGCCGGGCTGGCGCGAGCTGGCCGACCCGGCCGAGATCGGCGGCACCCTGTACGACCTGGGCAGCCACCTCGTCGACCAGGCGCTCACCCTCTTCGGGCCGGTCGAGATGGTGTACGCGGAGATCGACGTGCGGCGCGACGGCGCGGTGGTCGACGACGACGCCTTCCTCGCCCTGACCCACGCCTCCGGCACCCGCTCGCACCTGTGGACCAGCGCCATCACCCCGCTGATCGGCCCCCGGCTGCGGGTGCTCGGCGACACCGCCGGATACGTCAAGCACGGCATGGACCCCCAGGAGGGGGAGCTGCGGTCGGGCCACCGCCCGGACGGCAGCCACCCGTGGGGCGCCGACCTGCCCGAGCACTACGGCACCCTGGGCACCGACGAGTCCGCGATCTCCCTGCCCACCGAACCGGGCGACTACCCGGCCTACTACGCCGGCATCGCCGCCGCCCTGGCCGTCCCCGGCACCCCGCCCCCGGTCGACCCGCGCGACGCGGTGGCCACCCTCACCGTCCTGGAGGCGGCCCGCACCTCCGCGGCCACCGGGTCGGCGGTCCGACTCGTCTGACAGCGCCGGGCGGCTCCGCCCGCATCGGGGCTCCGGCGGAGCCACCCGCCGTCACAGTCCGATGATCTCCACGGCCGAGCCCAGGCCCCGGAAGTCCGCCACGTTGCGGGTGTACAGCGGCAGCCCGTGGGCGGAGGCGACGGCGGCGATCATCAGGTCGATCCGGCGCGGGCGCGGCTGGCGCCCGGCGGCGATCGTCAGGGTGACGAGGGTCCCGTAGCGGGCGGCAGCGGCCGCGTCGAAGGGCAGCGGGTCGAAGTCGGCCATCGCCGCGCCCAGCACCTCCAGCCGGGCCGCCCGGCTGACCGGGTCTCGGGCCATCGAGACGCCCTGCTGGAGTTCGGCGAAGGTGATCGCGGTCAGCTCCGGCACGGCGGGCAGGTCGGCGGGGTTCAGCAGGGCAAGGTCGATGTAGACGCAGGTGTCCAGCACCCCGGCGGGCCGCCGCCGGGGTGGTCTGCGGCGCTCAGCCACGCCGCCGCTCGAACGGGTCGTCGCCCTCGTCCCCCACCAGCTCCTCGGGCCCGAAGTACTCCTCGGCCTCCTTGCGCATCTCCTGGTAGTCCACCCGCGGCAGCTTCACGTGCCGCGCCACCAGCTCCTCGGCCGTGAGCCTCCGGCGCCCGGACACCGGCCGCAGCTCCGCGACCTCGACCCCGTTCCTGGTGATGTGGAAGGTCTCCCCGGCCTCCACCGCGTCCATCACCGCGGCGGAGTTGTTCCGGAACTCCCGCTGGGTAATCGTCTTCATGGATCCACGGTAGCCCTGCGTAGCACCGGTGGCTACGCTTCGCGCGGCACTGCGGCACTGCGGCACTGCGGGACTGCGGCACTGCGCGCACCGCCGCACCGCCGCACCGCCGCACCGCCGCACCGCGGGAACTCGACAGCCCGTACGATCGTCCTGCTGAACGTCCGAACCGGGAAGACATCGAGAGGGGGGCCGCCGTGGGTGTCGTCGCGATGCTGCTGAGCCTGCTCCGGATGTTGACCGGACAGCTGGTGACCGACGGCGGCGCGCTCGCGTCCGTCGCCGCCGTCGCGGCCGTGGTCCTGGTGGCCGGGGCGGTCGCGGGCGCACTGGCCGGAGCGCGGCTGTTGGGGGCGCGAGCCCCGGCGGCGGTGCGCAGCGGCGTGCTGCGACGCCGGGCGTTCCGTACGGCGTTCCTTCCGCAGCGTGATCCGGACGCCCGGGGCAGGCGACGCCCCAGGGCGCCGGGAGCGGCCCCGGCGGCCGCGTAACCCCTCGTCGCCCCGTCGCCGTGGGTTCCTTCGCGGCCGTCCTCCGCCGATCACTCATGTCCTGAGACCCCGGAGGGCTCGCTCCACCATGTCCGTTCTGTCTGTTCTCGACCCGGCCGTCACCGTCGCCCACGCCGTGGTGTCCGCCATCGCCCACCTGCTGCCGACCGCGCTGGCGATCGTCCTGTTCGTCCTCGCCGTACGGCTCTGCCTGCACCCGCTGGCGCGGGCGGCTGCGCGCGGGGAGAAGGCCCGTACGAAGCTCGCGCCGAAGGTCGCCGAGCTGAACAAGAAGCACAGGAACAACCCGGAGAGGGCGCGCGAGGCGCTCGCGGAGCTGTACCGGAAGGAGCAGGTCTCGCCGTTCGCGGGTTGCCTGCCGATGCTGATCCAGATCCCGTTCTTCTCGGTGATGTACCGGCTGTTCACCACCCCCAACGACCTGCTGGACCACACCCTGTTCGGCGTGCCGCTGGGCCTGCACGTCGGGAACGCCCACGGCGCCGGGCAGTTCGCGGTGTTCGGCCTGCTGTACGCCGGGCTGGCGGCGGTCGGGTACGTCAACTACCGCCGGGCCCGGCGTGCGGCGGCGGCGCAGACCACCCCGCAGCCGGGGGCGGCTCTGCTGCCGTACCTGTCCTTCGCCTCGGTGCTGTTCGCGGTGCTGGTACCGGTGGCCGCCGGGCTCTACCTGCTGACCACGAGCATGTGGTCGGCCTCCGAGCGGGCCTGGCTGTACCGGGGTACGAACCAGGCCCCGGCGACGGCGCTGGCGATCTAGGCCCGCCGTCTCAGAAGTGGCGCAGCAGCTCCGGGAAGGCCGTGAGCTGCAGCGTCGCCTCGTCCGGGCCGAGGTCCTCGTGCTCCAGCACCCAGGTGTGCTCGTGCGGGATGAACACGGTGCGCAGGCCGGCCCGGCGGGCGGGGGCGATGTCGGACTTGGGCGAGTTGCCGATCATCCAGGTCCGGTGCGGGTCGAGGCCGAGCTCCGCGGTGAGCTGCCGGTAGGTGTCGACGGACTTCTCGGCCACGATGTGGACGCCGCGGAAGTGGTGGTCGATGGTGGAGGCCGTCACCTTGGCCCGCTGCTCCTCCTGGTCGCCCTTGGTGAGCAGCAGCAGGTGGTGGCGGTCGGCGAGGGCGGTGAGGGTGTCGGCGACGCCGGGGATCAGCTCGATCTCGCCGCGGCGGGTGAGGGGGGCGAGCAGCTCGTCGATCCGGGCCAGTTCGGCCGCGGTGGGGGTGCGGTCCTCGTTCAGCTGTCGCAGGCAGTCCGCGAGGCTCTGCCGGAAGACGGTGGCGCCGTAGCCGAGTTCGGCGGCGTTGGCGGCCTCGATCCGGTCGAGCAGGCTGCGGGTGGCGTCCCGCTCCACCGGGCCGGCGACCCAGTCCAGGAAGCCGTCGATGACCCGCTCGAAGAGGACGTTGTTCTCCCAGAGGGTGTCGTCGGCGTCGAAGATGAGGGTCTGGTCGGTGTGCATCAAGGTTCCTCAACGGTCCTTAGGGGGAGGGCGGTTCAGCCGAGCAGGCGGGCGGCGCGGTCGAGGGTCTCGCGGAAGTTGTCCTCGGTGGTCCGCTGCCGGGCCTCCTCGACCGTGAGCCACTCCAGCGGGGAGGCGGGGTTCTCCGGCCGGGCGTCGTCCGGGGTACCGGTGGCCAGCAGGAAGCGCAGGTCGGCGTGCTCGTGGGCGGGTTCGACGGGCGAGGCCGGGACGGGCACCACTGCGAGGTGGAGGAGGGCGGCGTCGGGCCAGGGGGTGAGGTCGGTCAGGCCGGTCTCCTCCAGGCCCTCGCGCAGGGCGATGTCCAGCGGCAGCGTCTCCCCCGGGTCGCCGTGGCCGCCGACCTGCAACCAGGCCTGCTGGCGGACGTGCCAGCGCAGCAGCACCCGTCGGGTGGGCGGGTGGACGATCAGCGCGGAGGCGGTGAAGTGCAGCGGGGTGCCGCGGTCCCAGGCGTCGGGGGCGTCGACCAGGGCGCGGGCCCGGGCGTGGTCGGCGGCCTCGACCGGGCCCTGCGGGCGGTGGTCGGCCAGAAGTCGGGCCAGGCCGGGGCTCTGCGGTGCGGTGCCCGTGGTCACCATGGTGATGTGCTCTCCTCGTTCCGCCTCGGGGCGGCGTCGCGCCGTCCCCGCCGGGCCGCGTCACGGCGAGGAACGCCAACGGGCTTGCGGGAGCGGTCGGTCGGGTCGGGGCTCCGGTTCCGGTGAACCCGGGAAGCCTAGCCCCGGGGCGGCCGGGCGGCCCACCGGTTTTCCCGGCCCCGGGGCCGTACCTGCGGGGCCGTACCCGCGGGTCAGCGCGCCCGCCCGGAGGCCGTAGCCTGTGGTGATCGTTTCGGGACAGGTGGAGGGATGTCGTCATGGTGGCTGCTCCGGCGCTCGCCGAGCTGCGCGAGGTGTGCCAGCCGCAGGCCAAGCTGCAGAGCCGCAACGGTGAGCACTGGGCGGGTCGGATGTACATGCGGGCGATCTCGCTGCGGACCACCCGGCAGCTGGTGCGCACCTCGGTCTCGCCGAACACCCTGACCTGGGTGATGGTGGTGTGCGGGGTCGGCGGCGGCGCGGCCCTGCTGATCCCGGGTCCGACCGGCGCGGTGCTCGCGGCGGTGCTGTTCCAGCTGTTCCTGCTGTTCGACTGCGTGGACGGCGAAGTGGCGCGCTGGAAGCGCCGGTTCAGCATGGCCGGGGTGTACGTGGACCGGCTCGGCGCCTATCTGGCGGACGCCGCGCTGATGATCGGCGCCGGCGTCCGGGCGGCGCGCGGCGGCTCGGAGCTTTGGGTGTCGGCGGGCCTGGCGGCCGCGCTGGGCGTGGTGCTGCTCAAGGCGTCGACGGACCTGGTGGACGTGGCCCGCGCGCGCAGCGGACAGCCGCCGGCGGACGAGGAGTCGACCCAGCCGCGTTCCCAGGGCATCGCGACGGCCCGTCGGTTCGCCTCGATCTTCAAGATCCACCGGGTGACGAACGGCATCGAGGCCTCGCTGGTGCTGCTGGCGGCGGCCGTGGTGGACGCCGGGCTGCACGACCTGGACGCGACCCGGTGGACGCTCGCCGGGATCACGGTGATCACCTGGGGGATGGTGGTGGCGCACCTGGCGTCGATCCTCTCCTCCTCGCGGCTGCGCTGACGTCCGGCGGCCGCAACCGGCGCCGCCACCGGCCTCCGTAGGGCCGAGCCGGCCCTCCCCCACCAGGGGGAGGGGCCCCGCACGAGCCCGTCGCCGGGCGGACGCCGTGGCGGTGGCCCGCACGTGAGGGTGAACGCATGACGACGCCCCAGCCTGCGGCCACCGGCCCCACCACCACCGCCGCCACCGCATGTAGCGCCCCGACCGCGGCGCCCGCCGTTCCCGCCCCGCCGCGCTGGGCGGTCCGCGCCGCCCACGTGGCCGCGGTCACCGCGCTGCCGGCCGGGCTGTGGCGGCTCGGGCTGGTCCTGGGCTGGCACGGCGGGTACACCGACGCGGGCTACCACGCGGTGGGCTTCACCGGCTGGAACGCGGTCTGGCCGCTCACCCTGAGCGTGCTCACCGAGGCGCTGGCCCTGCTCACCCTCGGGCTGGTCCGCCCCTGGGGCACGGTGCCGCCGCGCTGGGTCCCGCTCCTCGGCGGGCACCCGGTCAACCCGCGCCGCGTCGTCCTGGCGGCCTCGCTGGGCGCCGCCGGGCTGACGGTGCTCTGGACGCCGTTCCTGGCCTGGTGGGCGATGGCCCACCCGAACATGACCCCGCTCGGGCACCTGCTGGTCGGGTTCCTCTACCTGCCCGCCGTCGCCTGGGGTCCGCTGCTGGCGGCGGTCACCGTCTCGTACCACCGCAGGCACCGCGGGGCCGGCGCCTGACCGCGGAAGCTACCCGTGCCGGGCCACCTCGGAGCCGCGCCCGCCGCCGGGTTCGCCGTCGTGCCCGTCGTCGAACTCGCCGCGCTCGCCCGGCTCGTTGCGGGCGAGCGCGGCGAGCACGGTGTCGAGCAGTCCGGGGAAGCGCCGTTCCAGGTCGACCGTCCGCAGCGCGGAGAACCGGCGGTTGGCCTCCTCGCGCTGGCTGATCACCCCGGCCTCGCGCAGCACCTTGAAGTGGTGGCTGAGGGTGGAGGGCGCGACGTCCACCGGGAAGGTGCCGCAGGCCCGTTCGGGCTCGGTCCGCAGAACGCGCACGATGGTCATCCGGGTGGGGTCGGAGAGCGCGTGGAGAACGTCGTACAGGTCGATCTCCTCGGTCGCCGGGTGGGCGGGCGCCGGCCGGCGACGGGTGCTGCGGGGCACGCTCCTACCTCCTCTGATCTGGGATGTTCGACAAACGCCGAAACGAGCGGTACCACTGTGCCACGGCAATTTCGCCGTTCGTCGAACATCGTAGTCCAGGGGGACCGACATGCGCGCACTGGTGATGACCGCACCCGGTGGAGCCGAGAACTCCGAGATCCGGCAGGTCGAGGCGCCGCGCCCCGGCCCCGGCCAGGTGGCGATCGACGTCGCCTGGGCCGGACTGAACTTCGTGGACGTGATGGCCCGCCGGGGCGACGGCGGATACACCTCCGAGTGGCCCTACCTGCCGGGCAAGGAGGTGGCCGGTACGGTCCGGGAGCTCGGCGAGGGCGTCACCGGACTGGCCGTGGGCGACCGGGTGGTCGCCGCACCGGTCGGCGGCGGACTGGCCGAGGTCGTGGTCGCCGAGGCCGTACTGACCCTCCCCGTCCCGGACGGGCTTGAGCTCAGCACGGCCGCCGCCGCCCCGCTCGGCCTCGCCACCGCCGTCCTGCTGCTCACGGACGCGGGTCGGCTGACCGCCGGGGACAACGTGCTGGTCCACTCGGCGGGCGGCGGCATCGGCAGCGCCATCGCCCAGCTCGTCCCGCTGCTCGGCGGCGAGGGCACTCTGATCGGCACGGTCGGCCGCCCCGAGAAGGCCGCGGCCACCGTCGACCTCGGCTACCACCACGCCTTCGCCCGCGACGAGGAGCTCGCCGAGGCCGTCCGAACCGCCACCGGCGGCCGGGGCGTCGACCTGGTGCTCGACCCACTGGGCACCGCCGCGCTGGAGCTCGACCTGACGGTCGCCGCGCCCGGCGCCCGGATCGTCCTGTTCGGCAACGCGGGCGGCGGCGAGGTGAACGACCTGCCCCCGCTCGGCCGTCTGATGGGCGGCAACCTCTCCGTCACCGGCTTCAGCCACCGCGCCTTCGCCGCCACCGCCCCGGAGCGCCTCGCTCGGGCCATCCGCACCACCCTCGGCCTCCAGGCCGACGGCGGCCTCACCGTCCCGCTCACCGAACTGCCGGGCCTGGAGGCCGTACCGGCGGCGCACGACGCGATGCAGGAGGGGCGGGCCACCGGCAAGTACGTGGTGCGCGTGGCCGGTTGACCAGGCAGCCGGGGCCGGCGCACGACGGACAGGTGAAGTGCGCTGGTGGCGGGCGGGGGCGCTGGGCGACGGGGTGGACGCCGTCTACCTGATGTGGCCCGGGATCCCCGTGCGGCCACGGATCGTGGAGCCGATCGCCGAGCACGCCGAGCGGGTCGTCCACCTCTCGACGGACGTGCCGGACGCCGCCGACGACGAGCCGCCCGCGATCTTCCACCAGGAGATCGAGCGGCTGATCCGCAAGTCCGGCCTGGGGTGGACCTTCGTCCGGGCGATCGACTTCGCGGGCAACGTGCTCGCCTGGGCCGACAAGGTCCGCGCGGGCGTCGTCCGCTGGCCGTACGGGCAGGCCCGCCGCTCGCTGATCCACGAGCGGGACATCGCTGACGTGGTCGTACGGGCGCTCACCGAGGACGGGCACGAAGGCGCCAAGTACCTGGTCACCGGGCCCGAGGCGATCGCCCACGCGGCCGAGCACCTGCTCCACGGTGTCCGTCACCCGGCCCGTAGCTTCCGCTCCTGGGTGCGGGAGCACGCGGAGGACTTCCGGTAGTCCGCCACGCGGCGCACCCGGTCGGGGCCCGTACGGCACGACGGGCCCCGACCGGAGCCAAAAGGGGGTCGGGACTCAGGCGTCGAAGGTCAGCACCGCCTTGCCGTGAAGCCGCCCGGCGAGCAGGGCGTCGACGGCCTCCGCCGCGCCGTCCCAGCTCCCGCGCCAGGTGATGCCCGGGTCCAACTCCCCCGCGGCGACGCGGTGTGCGAGCCAGGTGAGGTCCCGGCCGAGGCCGGTGCAGCCGAGCAGGAAGAAGGTCACCAGGCTGCGGTCGTGCCGCTGCTGGTCACCGAACAGCGCGCCGAACGGGAAGTCCTCTCCCTGGCCCGCGATGTGTCCGGCGGCGACCAGGGTGCCACCCTCAACCAGGGCGGCGTAGGCATCGACCAGCTGAGGCCCGCCGACCAGCTCGACCACTCCGTCGACCGGACGCGAGGCCTGCCCGGGCGCCCCGACCACCTCGTGCGCGCCCAGCCGCTCCAGCAGAGCACGGTTCCGCTCGGGTGCGCCGGTGGACGCGATCACGTACGCCCCTGCGGCGCGGGCGAGTTGGACGGCGTACCGCCCGACGCCGCCGGTGGCCGCCGTCACCAGTACGGTGCGGCCGAGCAGCGGCCCCGCGCGGTGCAGGGCGCGCAGGGCGGTGGCGCCGGCGACCGGGATGGTGGCGAGCGCGGCCGGGTCGGCCCCGGCGGGTGCGACGCCGATCAACTCGGTGTCGACGGCCCGCAGTTCGGCCCATGCACCGGCGGGCATCAGGGTGACCACCGGAGTCCCGGCCACAGGGCCGGAGCCGTCGGCGGCGGCGCGCTCCACGATTCCGGCCGCGTCCCAGCCGAGCACGGTGCCGTCGGGGGCCGAGTCGAGGCCGAAGGCGACCTCACCGTGGTTGAGCGAGGTCGCGGTGACCCGGACCAGCGCCTGGTGCGGCGCAGGTTCGGGGTCGGGGGCGGTGCCGAGGCGAAGGCCGCCGGGAGCCGAGCGGTCGACCAGAAGTGCGCGCATGGAGGATCCTCCCCTGAATTCTGCCACTGAGTGGCATAAGCCTACAGGTGGCAATCGCTGCCCGGATACACTGGCCCGGATGACCCCGATGACTCCGGATGACCCCGCGCTCCCCCTGCGCGAGCGCAAGAAGCTGCGCACCCGCCAGGCGCTCATCGACACCGCGCTGGAGCTGTTCGGCGAGCGCGGCTTCGACCGGGTGACCCTGGACCAGCTGTGCGAGGCGGTCGAGGTCTCCAAGCGGACGTTCTTCCGCGCGTTCAGCAGCAAGGAGGACGTCGCGGCGGCGCCCACCCAGGACCTCTGGACGGCATTCCTGGAGGTGCTGGAGGACCGCCCGCCGCAGGGCCGGCCACTGGTCTCGCTGTACGAGGAGGTCCTGGTCGAGGCGATCGACCGGATGTCGAGCCCGGGGTGGGCCGAACGCGCCCTGGCGAGCCGGAAGTTGGCCGCCGTGACGCCCTCGATGGACGCCCACGGACTGGCTTTCTGCGGCCGTGTCAGCCGGGAGGCGGCGGCCGTCACGGAGCGGCGGTTCACCCTGGACACCGCCGAGGAGGGCGTCGCCGCCCTGCGCATCCGGCTCGCACTGGACATGCTGGTCTCCGCCTTCCACCAGGCCCTCGCCGCCTGGGTGGCCCAACCCTCCGGACACACCCGCGAGGACCTCGCCCGGCGCCTCCGAGCGGCCTGCGCCGAGCTCCCGGGCACCCTCGCCACGACGGCGCAACCGCGCGGCGAGGAGACCGTGCAAGCGCCCGTGTCCAGGACGACGACCGTCGGCGACGAGCGCACGGCGCTCGGCGGCCTGCTGCCGCGGAACGCCTGAGGTCGGGGCGGGAGTCAGTCCCGCTCGACGGCGAGCTCGATCTCCCGGTGCGTCTCGTCGCCCGGCACCGGCACGGACACGCCGGAGTGCTTGAAGCCGGCCCGCTCGTACATGGCCTGGGCGCGGGCGTTGTCCTCGTGGACGTACAGCCGGACGCGCTGGAGCCGGGGCTCGGTGAGCGACCAGGCCCAGTCCTGGGCGGCCCGGATCAGCTCGTGCGCCAGGCCGGTGCCGCGCGCCTCGGGGCGGACGTAGACGCCGACGACGTGGGCCTGCGGGACGGTGATGACGTCGCCGCCGAGGGCGCCGTCCCCGCCGGGCTGCTCGACGAGCACGGTCATGGTGCCGAGCCAGCGCCCGTCGGGGGCCTCGGCGACGCCCTGCCACACGGCCTCGCCCTCGGCGGCGCCGGCGGTGCGCTGCTGCCAGAACCCGTCGGGCTTGGCGGAGGCGTTCTCGTACGTGTCCAGGAAGGCGAGGTGCGCGATCGGGTCCTGCAGCGCGGCGAGGCGGATCTCCTTGACCCGCTCCCACTCGTCGGTCCGTACCCGTCTGATGGTGGTGCTCATCGCACGATCATCACGAGCGCCCGTCCGCGCTGGCAACCCCCTTTTCCACGCCGCCGGACCGGGCTTCCCCCGGCTGCGGCAGCGGCCCCGGGAGCTCGCGGAGCGGGTTCGCCGCATCCACACGGCGGCAGGCAGCGGGTCCCGCCGAGACCGGGGAAGGGGCTCACGCCTCAGGGGCGCTCGAAGGCCTCCACGGCGCGCTCGGGCACCTCGATCACGATCGAGTGCATGCTGTCGATCCGGGAGACGATCGCCTCGCGCGGCCCCCGGCGCCAGATCTCGCTGCCGTAGAAGGCGACGGCGGCTCCCCCGGGAGTTCGTACGACGGGGCGGCCGGGGCGGCTCCCCCCGGACCAGGGAGGTGAGCCTAGTGGTGGCCGTGGACGGGAAGTCGGCCCGGGCCCCCTACCCACCACCCCCCCCCGCGCGGCGCGGGGGTTTGGGGCGCCCCCCCCCCCCAGGGGGGCGCCCCGGGGGTGTTA